>WTJX01000105.1 GCA_011524675.1 Cytophagales bacterium | reverse complement strand
CGATCAAGGTAAGGAAAGTAGCCACAAATAAGCCGTAGATTACTGTTTTTGCCAAAGGACCCCAGAAAATTACATTGTCCCCACCAACATAAATATTGGCATCAAACTCACTCACCAAAGTAGTGAAGTTGATATTTAAGCCTGTAGCCAAAGGTACTAAGCCTAAGATGGTTGTAATAGCGGTAAGTAATACAGGGCGTAAACGTGCTTTTCCTCCTTTGATGATGGCTTCTTTCAAAGCATCTAGCGTTACATATGCTTTCTGTGGAAGCCCTAAGGCTAGCTTTTTTCTGTCTATAAGTAACTGTGTATAATCTAGAAGCACCACTCCATTGTTTACTACTATACCTGCCAAAGAGATGATTCCCATCATAGTCATCATAATCACAAATGGCTTTCCACTGATAACGATTCCTCCAAAGACACCTATCAAACTTAAAAAGATGGCAAGCATAATGATGCCTGGTTTAGATACTGAGTTGAACTGAAAGATGAGGATAAAGAATATCAATGCCAAACCTGCAAAAAATGCTCCCATCAAGAAAGCCATTTGCTTGTTTTGCTCTTCTATTTCTCCAGTGTAATTTATTTTTACCGATGATGACAAGCCTACATAGCTTTGCATTTCTTTTTGTATTTGATTGACTATGACAGAAGGATTTCCCCCTGGCGCTAAAGCCGAATATAGCAATACTACACGCTTAGTATCATCATGTTTTATGGCATTGAAACCCGAGTTGTTTTTTCTTGATGTTACCGCAGATACAGGTACTTCTTTGAGTTGCCCTGTGGCTTGATCCCTAAAAACAATGCTTTGTTCAAACACAGCACTTTTGTTGTATTTATCTTCCTTATTGAAGCGTACATAAATATCATAATCTTCGCCATCTTTTTTGTAAGTTCCTGCCTTTGCTCCAAAGATTGAGTTTCGGAGTTGCTGCCCTACCTGTCCTGTACTTACACCTAGCTCACCTGCTTTCTTTCTATCTACATTGACTAGCATGGCAGGTTTGCCTTTGTTGACATCTATCTTTAACTGGTCTATTCCTTCTATATTCTTGGTATTGATAAAGTCTCTCATTCTCTCAGCTGTGGCTATCAGTTCATCGTAGTCTTTTCCTTCGAGCTGAATACTGATAGGGTAACCTGCTGGCGGACCTACGGCATCTTTCTCTACAGACACAGAGACACCTGGGTACAAATCTTTCAATGCCATTTGTACTTTGGCTTGCAGTTCTTTGGATTTTGCACCTTTCCTGTATTTAAATTCTCGCATGGTAGCGGTAATTTTTCCTTTGTGTGGCATTTCGGCTTGTGAGCCACCATCGGTTTGCGGGTTTCCTGCACCTGCGCCTACTTGAGACACTGCACTCTCTACCAAGAAATTTTTACCTCTGTCGATATACTCGGTACTATATAAGACCTCAAAAACTTTATCTTCTATCTCATGTGTGATTGCATTGGTTTTTTGGATGTCTGTACCTTCTGGATATTCTATATATACAATGATTTGGTTCGGCTCATTATCAGGGAAAAACTCAATTTTGGTACGCTGACTTTGAACTGAACCTCCAAAGCCTGCAAAGGCAATAATTAATGAAACAAAGGTCAACACGACTATTACTATTGGTCTATATCCCTTTAATGAAATAGTAATAACTTTTTCGTAAAAGTTCTCTAATTTAACCAATGCTTTATATTGAAACCAATGTACCGTGGGTCTCAGAAACCATCTGTAAAGCCAAAGCATGATGGCTGTAAAAAGCATCAATACGCCCATAGAGCGATACATACCTCCCAAGAATAAAATAATTCCGCCTATGCCTCCTACAATAGAAGTAATGATGATGATTCTTTTGAGGGGCATATCTTTGTCTTCTACAGTCATGAATTGAGATACGATGACCGAGTTGAAAAAGATGGCTACAAAGAGCGAAGAACCTAATACTACGGAAAGTGTCTTTGGGAAATACTGCATAAACTGCCCCATAACGCCTGGCCATAACGCCAAAGGAACAAAAGCGGCTACAGTGGTTAAGGTAGAAATGATGATTGGATAAGCAATTTCTCCTATTCCTTTTTTGGCAGCATTGACAGGAGTCATACCTTCCTCATCCATGAGGCGAAAGGCATTTTCTACTACCACGATACCATTGTCCACTAACATTCCTAGTCCCATAATGAGGCCAAAAAGAATCATGGTATTCATAGTGAAGCCTAGTGCGTCTAGGATCATCAATGACATAAACATAGACATAGGAATAGCAAAACCTACAAAGAGGGCATTCTTGAAGCCTAAGAAAAACATCAATACGGTTACCACTAGGATAACACCAAAAATGATGTTGTTTACCAAATCATCTACTTGACCTATGGTCTTGGACGACTGGTCGTTGGAGATCGTAACTTTTAAGTTGGTAGGAAAGACATCTTCCTTTGTTTGTGCTACGATTTCTTTGATTTGCTCGGCAGCACGTACCATATTTTTACCAGCTCTCTTTTTTACATCCAGCATGACTACAGGTACACCTTTCTTTAGTTCTGTATCATACTCCCTAGCGTAGGTAGTCTTGTCCTTATCTTTAAAGGTGATTTTAGCAATGTCCGAAAGATATACGGCATTGCCTTTTTCTGACTTGACTACAAAGTCTTTCAGATCACTTGGTCTCTCTATTTCGCCAATGATGCGTATGTTTCTACGCTGTCCACTGGCGATCAAGTTTCCTGCGGACATGGTTACATTGCCATTGCCTATGGCATTGATGACATCATTGAAGCTTACTTTTGCTGCCATCATTTTGTATATGTCCACGGCTACTTCTAGCTCTTTGTCTTCTGCACCGCGTATATCTACTTGTTTGATCTCTTTGAGGTTTTCTATCTCGTCTTGTAGGTACTCTCCAAACTTTTTTAATTGATCTACAGGGTAGTCTCCGCTGATATTGATGTTGAGAATAGGGGTTTCTTCGGATATGCTCAATTCAAAAACGGTAGGTTCTACTTTGGCATTGTTGAACACTGGCCAGTCTTCACTAGAGGTCTCTGCATCTACTTGGTCTTTGACTTTTTGTTTGGCAGCATCTACAGAAACACCGTCTTCAAACTCTGCAATGATGAGGGAGTAATCTTCTTGTGAGGTAGAAGTAACGCCCACTACACCACTAAGAGTTTTGAGTTTGTCTTCCAAAGGATCAGTAATGAGCTTTTCTATATCCTCAGCGGTATTGCCAGGATATAAAGAGCTAATGTATATCTTGGTATCTCTAATCTCTGGGAAGTTTTCTCTAGGCATATCGTTAAATGCAGCATAGCCTAAGAATAAAAACAAGGCCATGAGTACATACATGGTTGTTTTATTGTTGATTGCCCAGGTAGAAAGCTTAAATTCTTTGTTTACTTTCTGTTCTTGATCGCTCATAATAGCTTAGTTTTTGGTTGTACTTATGATTACCTTTTGACCATCTTTTACACTCCTTGCTCCTTCTTGTATTAGTTCATCGCCAAGGGCTATACCTTCAAGAACTTCTATTTTGTCTCCTTCTGTCTTTCCTACAGTGATAATCTTTTGTACTGCTTTTGCTAGTGCCTTATTATTTTGAGTCTGTTTCTCTAGCAAAACATATACATATTGTTCACCTTCTGCATTTTCCGAGATGATGCTCAAAGGAATAAGGATTGCTTTGTCGTTAGTATAGTCATTAATTTTGATACGAGAGTTCAAGTTTGGCTTTACATTTTTTGTCCCAGCAGGCACAGGTATTTCTACTTTGAATGTTCTATTGGTAGGATCGATAAAGTTACCTACTTGTCTTACAGAAGAGTTGACTGTAGTGCCCAAAATAGGGAAAGAAACGATTGCTTTCTTACCTACTGTAACGCTGCTAAGGTAGGTCTCGGGTACACTAGATGCTACATACATATTGTGTAGGTTTACTATTCTAAAAATTTCAGCTCCGGGACCAGGAGCAACTACTACGCCTTCTTCTTTGATGATGTCGTCTATCACTCCGCTAAACGGAGCTCTGATGTCAAACTTTGCTAGTTGCTCTTCTAACTGAACCACACTGCTTTTTTGTGCGGTATATTCGGTTTTGGCTTGTAGGTATTGTACTTCTGAACCAATGTTTTTATCCCAAAGTGCTTGTTGCTTTTCGTATAATACTTTGGCAAGTTCTACTCTCACTTTGAGCTGAACTAACTGTTGTTTCAGTCCACCATCGTCTATGCTAGCCAATACTTGTCCTTTCTTGACATACTGCCCTTCTTTTACATATACTCTTTGTAATAAACCCGATACCTCAGGGTAAATCAATATATTTTGCTTCGTCTTTACATCTCCTTGCAACTCTACATAGTGTACAAACTCCTCTTCGGTAATGGTCAAGCTTGTAACCAAAGGAATATTCTTATCTTTATTTAAGGTGTTTAGGAGGACATCAACTGCCTCCATTTCAAGCTTCAAGTCTTGTAGTTTATTGTCTAATTCAGTTTTCTTTTTACGTATTTTCTCTACATCTTTTGATGTCAAGATGTCTTGAAGACTCTCTTTTTTTTCTTCTTTTCCTTTACAAGCAGTAAAAAGTATCAAAACTATAATACTCATGTAGCCTAATACTACGTTTAATGAGTGCTTCTTTGTGTCTGACACAAGGTGTAAGCCTACATTTTTTATCGTATCCATTTTATTCATCTTTTACTTATTTAACGATCAGACCTAATGCTTTTTCTTTATCAACTTTGGCGATAAGCAAATCATACAATGCGGCATAATAATTTGTTTCTGCCTCTTTGTATATGGTTCTTACCTCCAATACCTCTTGTGTCGTGCCTACGCCTATTTTTTGTTTATCTATGGCAGACTCGTAGAGGTCTTTTGCCAATGACATATTATCTTTTTGTATTTCAAAGCGATCTACACCAGAGTAATAGGCAATGTTTGCTTGCTCTAGCTCTAGATTCATTTGTTGGAGCAACTGTGCTTTTTGGTTTTCAAGTTTTCTGATTTCTAGCTTTGCCTTTTGGATATTCGTGTGCTTGGTGAAGCCATCAAAGATAGGAATGGACATATTGAGTCCCACAAAGGAATAACGAAGCCAACCTACCCCATCATCTTTGGAGAAAATGCCTTTAGTATTTAATGCTCCTGTATTCCAACCTAAGTTTCCAAAAAGTGATAAGCTAGGTAAGTATTGACTTTTATAATTTTTGACATCTAGCTCTTGTAGTGCTATCCCTGTGGACAACAAGCGATACTCTACTCTGTTGGTAAAGTCTGTTTCATCATTTATTACCTTCAAGTCTGCCAGAAAGGATTCATCTATTTTATCGGATAAGCTCAATTTTTCGTTCATATCCATTCCCATCTGAAATTTCAACTGCGCATGGTTAAAGGCAATCAATCGTTCAAGGTTTTTCTTATCGGTTACATTATTATTATAATTTACCTTTACACGTTCATAGTCAAGTTCTTCTGCCAAACCTATCTTGTACGAAGCTTCTGTCTGATGTAACAAGGTGTCTAGTTGTTCTATGATGGTACTCATCAATTCAAGCCTGTGCTCATTGATGACGGTACCATAGTACGCCTTGGTAACGTTGGTAATGACATCTATCTTGGTCTGTTGTGTTTGTTTTTGGGTGAGTTCCTTGTATGTCCTTGCCGCTTTCAGTCCTACAAGATAGGTTGCACTAAACAATAATTGAGAGGCAGTAATTTTGAGATCACCGCTATAGGGCGTTGCAAAAGCTATTGGAACTACATCTCCTGCGGTAGGGTTGTGATTGGGTGCAGTAGGATCGTCATTAGGAGAGAAAAAGTTTTGAAACGTGATGTTTCTCATCACCTGTGCCGAACCAGATATCTGTGGCAAGCCTGTGGCGATGGTAGCTTTGATATCTTTTTCTGCCAACTGCTCGTCTATGCCTTTGTTCTTGAGTTGTTCTTGGTTTTCGAGCGCAAAATCTATACACGCTTGTAGAGACATTGTTTTTTCTCCTTGTCCAACTAATATACTGCCACTAAGCATCATGCAGAGCATTATGGAAAGCCGTTTGGCTGTAAACAGATTCCTCGTAATCATTGCATTATTTTTCATATTGGTCATATAGCTTTTTTCCTTTGTCCGTAAGAATGCCCATAAAAAAATGCTTTAATAACTCATTATACACCTCTATAGGCTTATATTCTGTCAAGTTGAAAAAGCGTGGATCAAAAGTAAACTCAAATTCATGGTACAAGAGTTTACTCAAAATGTCTGTTTTTATATCCCCTCTATAGACTTCGTCTTTTACTCCTTGTTCTAAGTTCTTGGCAAACCTTGCTTTGATACTATTGTCATGAAAGCATTCTATAGATTCCCATGTCTTGGGATAAAACTTCTTAATGTCAAATACTATGGATGGATGCATTCTAGTGATAGACTCCCTAGCATGGTCAAAGAAACGATGCATCTCATCAATAGCATTTTCGCTATCGTCTTCTATTGATTGAAAAGATACTTCATCCTCTGCCAACATCTTTATAGCTACTTGGCTTATCAAGTCAGCCTTGTCTTTGACATATTTGTAAATTGTTTTTTTCGAGATGCCAAGACTAGTCGCAATATCATCCATGCTTACATTACGAATACCCAATCTCATGTACAACTCTTCAGCACTCTGCACTATTTTTTCTTGCATATCTTCAATCTACGATACAATACTAGGGAAACTTTCAGTACGCTGCAAGTTTCCTTGGTTTATTTTTTAAAATTTATCCAAATAAGTCTTTCACATCATCTTGCGAAAGCGATTTCATGATTGACTCATCTACCGATATGATAGACTCTGCTACCTGTTCTTTTTTGCTTTTATATTTCATGATCTTTTCCTCTACAGTATCTTTACAGATCATGCGGTAGGCAAATACTTTGTTCTTTTGTCCTATGCGGTAACATCTGTCAATGGCTTGGTTTTCTACTGCTGGGTTCCACCAAGGATCTACGAGGTAAACATATTCTGCCTTGGTAAGGTTTAGCCCTGTTCCCCCTGCTTTCAGACTGATAAGGAACACTTTGATACTTTTTTTCCTTTGAAAGTTATTTACAGATTGTTCTCTTTGTTTTGTGCTCGACTTTCCGTCCAAATACTCAAACTTTATCCCTTCTTCTTCTAGTCTGTCTTTGATGATTTCAAGCATTTTTACAAATTGAGAAAATACCAACACCTTATGCTGTCCTGTCTTTTCCTTTAAGTGGTTTAGTAGCTCTTCTAGCTTTACCGATTCTGGATCATACTCCTCATCGTCAGAGAGTATGGCAGGCGAATCGCAGATTTGTCTCAACTTGGTCAAGCCCTGCAAGATCATCATTTTAGATTGGTTGAGTCCATCTTCTTCTATTTTGTCTTTGATCTTGTTTCTTATCTCATTGCGGTAGGCATCATATACTTTGCGTTGTTTTTTGCCCATCTCGCAGTAGATCACCGCTTCGGTCTTGTCAGGGAGTTCTTTGGCTACCTTTTCTTTGGTTCTTCTCAGTATGAAAGGATTGGTCATTTTGTGTAGCTCCTTGGCTACCTCTTTGTTGCTATCCTTATCTATAGGTGTACTATACTCAGAACGGAAATGCTCTGTAGTGCCCAATAAACCAGGGTTACTAAAGTTCATCTGTGCATATAAGTCGAAGGTGTTGTTCTCAATAGGCGTACCCGTCATTGCCAGTTTGTTTTTGGCTTTCAATAAGCGAGCAGCTTTGTAACGTTGTGATGAAGGGTTTTTGATTGCCTGAGATTCATCCAAAATCACATACTCAAAGGAGAGTTCTTTCAGCTCTTTGAGCGCATTGGTCATAATCCCATAGGAGGTAATGATGATTTGATTGTCTTCGTAGAGTTTATTGATGTTTTTTCTTGACGAACCATGAAAGACGGCATACTGCATGCTAGGGCAGAACTTTTGTATCTCTTTGTCCCAATTGAACAGTAAACTGGTAGGCACAACCACTAGTATAGGGTAGTCAGTACCCTTTTCGATCAAGTGTTGCATGAAAGTTATTACCTGCAAGGTCTTTCCTAATCCCATATCATCGGCAAGGATGCCGCCCCACTGAAACTCATTTAAGAAGCATAACCAGTTAAAGCCTTCCTGCTGATAGTCTCGTAGTGTAGCTTTGATGCCCTTGGGAAGTTTGATAGTATCAATCTTTTCAAAACTTTGAAGACGTTTTCTTTTCTCACTTAATTCTTCTATAATGCTTGCAGATAGTTCTTTTTCATCAAATAGCTCGTCAATGATATTGAAACGCTGCTTGCTTATCTTGAGCGAGCCGTCTTTTTGTATTTCTCCCGCCCTGAGGTAGCGTTCCATTTTTTTCATCCACTCCTCGGGTAAGACCGCCAAAATACCGTTGCCCAGCTTGATGTAGTTTTCACCTTTGACCAATCTTTTTTTCAAGTCTTTGAGTGTAATACTTTCATCTCCAATAGTGATATTTACGTCTACATCAAACCAGTCAATACCAGAACTAATAGCTGTATCTATTTGAGGTCTTTCTGTGGCA
>WTJX01000485.1 GCA_011524675.1 Cytophagales bacterium | reverse complement strand
CCAAGGATTGTCATATACTTGTTTTCGTTCTAATTTTTTCCAAGGATTTTTTTTTCTTCCAACATACTGTAGTTTTGATCTTGAAGATAGAAAAAATAAGTATGTGTAGTCAACTAGAAGAGAGTTCTTTTTTCTAATCTTAGCTTCTTTCTTAAAATTATTACTATGGAATTGCTGATGATTGTTTTTGTTGTAGGAGTGATAGCTCTTTTTACGTTAATACCCTTATTCATAATCATGGGGGCAGCTATGTATCATTCAGCGAAAATTTCGCTTAAAGAATCTTGGGGACTTTATCTTAGAAAGTCTGTGAGCAAAGCTCTTTTTCAAGCGTTAGCCATCGCACAAAAAAACAACCTATCCGTTAGTCTTGAACAGATAGAAAGACATGTGCTTTGTGGTGGTAATCCAATAAAGTTAATGAACGTGTTGGCTCGTAACCCTACAAATCAAGAAATAACGTTTCAAAGTCTTTCTGCAATTGACTTGGCAGGTAAAGATGTTGAACAAGCGATAACTTTCAGTCAAACAGTACATGAAATTCATATTAAGAACTACTCCTTAGGCTTGTTTAAAGTTGATTATCACGCTAGTTATAAACTTGGACTGTATGCTGTTTTTAATAACCCCGATTTAAAAGACTTTGAAAAAAAGATAGAGGAAAAGTTAGCGCTTTTTGCCTCGTCGTGGGATTCTAATGATGCTATCTATACTAAAAAAATCATTCAAACAAATATTTTGAATACCGAATATTGGGGGAAAGGACTTAATGCATACTTGATAAATCATAGTTTGGATATTAGCATCAAAAGTTGATGAGCATATTCTTAAGGTTAAAGTGAAATAGCCTTCTATTATTTAGTACTAAAAATTCTAGGCGACTACTTAGAGCAAATTAATAAATATGATAGATTATAAATCAATAGCGGGCTTAAATAGCGGTCTTTCGAGTCAATCAGTTGATGAAACGGCAAGTGTAGCTAGAGACTTAGGTGTGGGGCCAGAGATTCTTGTACTAGGTTTATATTTCGCTCCTTTTATAATAGTCGCTTTAATCCTTGTTATTAAATGGATCCCCTACCAAAGAATTCAAAACCAGCTCAAAAGAGCGGTCAAAAAACCTTTACAAGCAGAAAGCATTAGATGGCTAGAAGATAATGTTCCTTTTTACTCTAATCTAAGTGTCAAGGAAAAAATTAGATTCAGAAAGCGCGTTTCATGGTTTATTGTATATAAAAACTTCATTCTGAAAAACGGACTAGTGTTAACAGAGCTTACAAAAGTGAAAATTGCAGCTAGTGCGATTCAACTCACTTTTGGGTATAACAATGTCAAGCTACACCATTTTAATGACATCATTGTGTATCCAGATAAATTTAAATCTCCATTTACTAAGAAAATGACTTTCGGAGAAGTAAATCCAGTTGGAGCAATTGTATTATCTATGAAAGAGTTAGAAAAAGGGTATGCAATTAAAGATGACGGGATCAATTTAGGACTTCACGAATTATCACATGTGCTTTTGCTTGAGCATAAAAATAAGCGAGCTAATTATGCCTTTATCAAAGAAAAAGATTTAAATAAACTATATAATTTCAGTCTTGAGGTAAATAAAAAGGAAAAAAGAGTTGGAGGGCTTTATAACAAATACGCTTTTTCAAACTTTCATGAATTTTTTGCAAAAACAATAGAATTGTTTTTTGAAAAAGGGAGTGAGTTAAAAGAATTATACCCAGATGTGTATCACGTTACAGGTAAAATTTTAAATCTTGAGTAGTTGCCTTCTATTATATTCTTTCGGTAAATTACGTGTTGTGTTTTAGCTTTTCTTTATCCTTCACTAAACACTTTTAGTGGCAAAAGCTTTTAGCCTTTAGCGGTTGGCTCTTATCATTTCAAGGGCACTTCTAAAAACTATCATAATCAAAACCTAATATGCTTTGATTCGCTTTAAACAATGATTCTATTTTGAAAACTTGAGTTTTTAGAGATGCCCTCAAATAAGATGACAAACTAGGTTTAGGGAGTCCCTTTGTAGCATCCAATATTATATGGAAAGTCATATGTCCAATGATAATGGTATAAATCAATAGTTTCACCATCCCACATAACGTCATGAGCGTGTCCATGACATTCATCCAAGTCTGCGGATGTCATAATCTCTCCTTGCTCTCCACGAGGGCCATAAATTCCAAAACCATCAAGCATGTAGCCCATCAGCGCAGCATGTCCCCCTTCATAGGTGTGAATATGGTCTTGTAGGTCTTGCGCAGGAAAGTGATAATGATACCTTTCTGTTCCATCGGTATGCCCGCCAAACCTATCAAGCATTTCATGTGCGGCGGCATCTGTTCCAAGAGTAGAAGCACCATGATAAATAGCTGCTCCTGTAAGTGAAAAACCTGCGGGTCCAAAACCTACACAGCTAGGATCATCTGCCTCTGTAGGTATGGCAGGTAACGTATAATTTAAAGTGTGTTCCGAAATACTGGCGTCCGAGAAAAATAGGTGTTAATATTTATGTTCTTTTTTGAAATC
>WTJX01000082.1 GCA_011524675.1 Cytophagales bacterium | reverse complement strand
GAATAAAACCACTGTATGTGAAGTGATTTTAGGTTTTTCTTTATTTTTGTTACTCATAAAGTATGTGATACTAACTTCATTTCATTAAATTGAAAAACTTTTAATTCTACTTTACTACGTTGGGGCGTTTCCCTAAAACATAAAAAAACAACTATGATTGACAATAAAATAATATACCAAGTTGATGCTTTCACCAGAGAACCTTTCAAAGGAAATCCTGCCGCTGTAATGATAGTAGGAGAAAATGAATCATCAGAGTGGATGCAAAAGATAGCCAATGAAATGAATTTATCCGAGACAGCATTTGTCATTCCGAAAAAGGATGGTTTCAGCATTAGGTATTTCACCCCTACAAAAGAAGTGCCTCTATGTGGTCATGCCACACTGGCTAGTGCGCACATTATTTATCAACTTGGTATTGTATCCAAAAGTGAAGCAATTACATTTGAATCAAATGCAGGAAAGTTGACCGTACGGAATTCTAACGACAATATTGTAATGGACTTTCCTAAATATAATTTAGGAGAAATTAAAGTAAACAAAGCATTTCAAGATTGTGTAGGTTTTGAGCCTATAGCCATGTATGAGAGTGATTATGATTGGGTAATAGCGATAGCACAGGACGAAAAAGAAATACGAGAAGCAAAACCAAAATTTGAATCCCTGAGCCAACATAATTTAGGACTTCTCATGATTACTTCAGCATCAAATATGACAAGTACAGACTTTGTAGTTAGATGTTTCGCTCCAAGTGCGGGAATAAACGAAGACCCTGTTACTGGTTCTGCCTATTGTGCTTTAACTCCATTATGGTCTGAAAGATTAAATAAGTCTGAGTTAAAATCAATTCAAGTATCTGAAAGAACAGGTCAACTCAATGTTCGACTTATCGATAACAGAGTAGCAATAGAAGGTAGCGCAGTTACTGTTTTTACAGCAAAAATACATTGATATAGAATTAAATGTTATTCAAAGAAGTAGCTCATAAATCAATATAGCTTCAAAATTCATGCTTGCCGATTTAAGTAGGTAGATAAAAATTGATAGTGAAAACAAAAAAGTTTACATGACTTCAATATAAAAGTTGTTTTTTTGTGATAGAGACTAGAAATTTGAGCTATGCCGATTATTTTGTGTTTAGAAACTTCTACTAATACATGTTCAGTATCTCTATTTAAAGAGAGTGAACTTCTTGCCGAATATAACTTACATATCAAAAACTCTCATTCTGAGGTACTATCAAAAATGATTAATGACCTGCTAGCTACTGTGGGTTATACGATAAAAGAATTAAATGCCATTGCTGTTTCCATTGGTCCGGGCTCTTATACTGGTTTACGCATCGGTGTATCTACAGCTAAGGGGCTAGCCTATGGCTTGGATATTCCCATCATCAAAGTCGATACTTTACAGGCAATGGCATATGAAGTAAGCCATTATGTGCAAAGAGGGACATTGTTTCCTATGATTGACGCACGTAGGATGGAGGTATATACCATGCAAACAGATGAACAGGCAAGAGTAATAAAAGAAGCTTACCCTTTGATCTTAGAAGAAACAAGCTTTGATGCCTTTGAACAAGAAATATACCTTTTTGGTAATGGTGCAGAAAAGTGTAAAGAGCTTTATGATAAGCATGAGAAAATTATTTTTATAAATAACATCAGTCCATCGTCAAAAAATATTGGTGCATTGGCGATTAAAAAATATGAACAAGGTATATTTGAAGATATACAAACATTAGAACCTTTTTATCTTAAAGCATTCTATTCACCAAAAGCTAAAAATCCTTTGACAAAGTCCATAGGGAAGAAGTGAAAACTAAGACTAAATATCAAAAGGTAAAGAGAATGTATAGAAGGCTTTGTATAACTAAAATTTTGTGCAAGGCTGAATAAGTACAAAAGATGGTTTTACAAGGTCTTCGTATAGTATCCAGAATAACAATATGTTGGTATTACTGTCTAGCGACTAGTTCTACTAAATACTTTTAAACACATCATGGAAGGTCAGATTATAAATAAGGTAGAAAAAAGTGGTCTAATACAGATAGACATGGAGTCTTGGTTAGATGACCGAGAAGTGGTTTTATATGACATAAGCCAAAACTTATTTCAAGGATTGGTAATTAGAGAAAAAGATTTTAGAAGTTTTATCAAAGAAAATGATTGGTCTGTATATGAGAACAAACATGTAGGAATCATCTGTAGTACTGACGCTATTATTCCTATGTGGGCATATATGTTACTTGTTGTAGCTATAGAAAGTCATGCCACTTCTGTCATTGTAGGAAATAAACAAGATGTAACAGAGAGGCTATTGTTACAAAAAATTAATCGTCTGAATGGTATAGATTATTTAGATGCCAAGCTTGTGGTAAAGGGATGTAGTGGGATAACCTTATCCCCTTCAATATATGCCGAACTTACGCGTGTATTGTTACCTCATGTAAAAAGCATTATGTTTGGTGAGCCATGCAGTACTGTCCCCGTTTATAAGAAACGTACAGGGCAGCGAAAAAGCTAAGGCTAAAGAGATGAAGGATTAAGGATCAAAGAGAGCAGAAGGGTTAAGAAATAGACATTAGTCTGTTTTTAGCGACTAGACAGTATGCAGGAAGAGATTAAAGAAATTTAGCTCACAAGGTCATGATTAAAAAAAACATAATAACTAACTGAATACTAGGTTATTACCAACTTGAACACTCAAATACGAGAACACTTGAACACATTTTAAACACATGAAAAAAATATTAGTTACTGGTTCAAATGGTTTATTAGGACAAAAGCTCACTCCACTTATCAAACAAAAAGATGAGTACCGGTTGATTGCTACGGGAAGAGGGGAAAACAGAAACCCTGATAAGGAAGGTTATGACTATGTAAGCTTAGACATCACTAATGAACAAGAGGTAAATGAAGTGATGAACGTACAGCGGCCTGACTTTGTAATCAATACGGCGGCTATGACTAATGTAGATCAATGTGAAGAAGATAGAGAAGCATGTTGGGCATTAAATGTAAAGGCGGTATCTTATTTGGAGAAAGCCTGTAAAACATATAATAGCTTTTTTTTACATCTTTCTACTGATTTTATTTTTGACGGTAAAAATGGTCCTTATGATGAGACGGCTAGTCCAAACCCTGTAAGTTACTATGGAGAAAGTAAATTAGCGGCAGAAGAAGTGCTATTAAAAAGTGATATAGCATGGGCTATGGCTCGTACAGTACTCGTATATGGCATTACACCAAACATGAGCAGGTCAAATATTATATTATGGGTCAAAAAGAGTCTAGAAGAAAAAAAACAAATACAAGTAGTCAATGACCAATGGAGAACACCTACCTTAGCAGAAGATTTAGCAATGGGATGTTATTTGATTGTGCAACACAAGGCACAAGGGATTTATAATATTTCTGGCAAAGACTTATTGAATCCTTATCAAATGGCAATGCAAACAGCCGCATATTTTGACCTAGATAGTTCTTTGATCAAAGAGACAGATGGTTCTAAGTTTACTCAAAAAGCTAAAAGACCACCAAAAACGGGCTTCATCCTAGATAAAGCCATAAAGGATTTAGGCTATGCACCTGTATCCTTCAAAGAAGGCATTGCTGTATTGGATAAACAGCTAAAAAATATGTAGAAGACTTTACAAAATCTTATAAAAAAAGTTTTACAACATCAATCATAAATACCTAAACCTATGAAGAAGATACTCTTTAGTTCATTACTTATTATTTTTAATTTGCCTAGCCTCTTGGCAAAGTCTATTGATGAAAAAATAAATGAATATGTTGCCCCTGTTACTTCATTTGTAGAAAAGATTATCTTTTTTTCTTTTAAGATCAATGATAATGTTTCCCTACCTTTTGTTTTAGTATGGTTACTTGTAGGAGCTATCTTTTGCTCCATATATTTTAAGTTTATCAATATCAGTGGTTTTAAGACGGCGATTAATATTGTACGAGGAAAGTACACAGACCCAAATGATAAAGGAGAGGTTTCGCACTTCCAAGCGCTCACAACAGCTCTCTCTGGGACTGTTGGTTTAGGAAATATTGCAGGAGTAGCTGTTGCCATCTCTTTAGGCGGAGCTGGAGCTACCTTTTGGATGATAGTAGCAGGTATCTTGGGGATGTCAGCAAAGTTTGTAGAATGTACCTTGGGTGTAAAGTTTAGAAGAATTGATGCTAATGGTACAGTACATGGAGGACCAATGTATTACTTGAGTGATGCCTTTAAAGGAAAAAGTGATTTTCTAAAAACCTTAGGAAAAGTATTAGCTATCATTTTTGCTATTGCCTGTGTATTTGGTTCTTTTGGCGGAGGAAATATGTTTCAAGTAAATCAAGCATACTTCCAGTTTTCATCATTTCTTGGAAATGAATGGTTGTCAAACAATGGTTGGTTGTTTGGTCTTGTCATGGCAATATTAGTAGGGATAGTAATTTTGGGTGGTATCAAAAGTATCGCTAAGGTAACTGACAAGATTGTTCCTTTCATGTGTGGCATCTATGTATTTGCTGCCTTAGTTATCATTTTGTATCACTTCTCAGATATTCCTAAAGCCTTTGGTACTATTCTTACTGGAGCGTTTGCTCCCAAAGCCATCGGGGGAGGCATCATAGGTGTGATGATACAAGGTTTTAGAAGAGCAGCCTTTTCCAATGAAGCCGGAGTAGGCTCAGCCTCGATTGCTCACTCAGCCGTAAAAACCAATGACCCTGCTAGTGAAGGACTTGTAGCATTGTTAGAACCATTTATCGACACCGTAGTCGTCTGCACTATGACTGCGCTAGTGTTAGTGATTACGGGTTTTGATACTACCACAGGTATGGGAGGTGTAGAACTAACAGCCGCCGCTTTTAGTTCTGTGTATGGTTCTTTTGCAAACATAGTACTAACACTCGCTGTAGTCTTATTTGCATTTTCCACTATGATTTCTTGGTCTTATTACGGAGTACAAGCATGGCAATACATTTTTGGTTATTCAAAAGAAGCAGAAATTGCTTACAAGCTTATTTTTTGTTTGTTTGTAGTTATCGGTGCGTCTATGAATTTGAGTGCAGTAATTGGTTTCTCTGATGCCATGATCTTTTTGATGTGCTTTCCTAATGTGCTGGGGATGTATCTTTTAGCCCCTGTTGTAAAGAAAGAATTGAATAAGTATCTTTCGAAAATTAAAAAATAGTTTAAAATTTGTTATTATGAATTGGTATTTAATGGCATTTAAAAAATATGCCGAATTTAGTGGAAGGTCTAGAAGAAAAGAATATTGGATGTTTTTTCTATTTAATATTCTAGTAAGTTATGGTATCACAATTTTAGCTGGAGTAGCAAATATTCCAGAAATTGGATTTTTATCAGGGTTATATAGTTTAGCAACATTTATTCCTTCCCTCGCTGTTGGTGTAAGAAGAATGCATGATGTTGGTAAAAGCGGTTGGTTTCTATTAATTCCTATTTATAGCTTTATATTACTTTGTACTAATGGTGATGTAGGTGAGAATAAATATGGACCAGACCCAAAAGATGAGACATATTCTGATGATAATGTATTGGACAGTGATTTGCTTAAGTCATAAAATATAGCAATTGTTTAAAAAGATACATAAAGTTACTAGAGACTACTTTAGCTTAACAAACAAAGAAGCCAGTGGTCTGCTAGTAGTTTTTGTAGGTATTCTTTTCTTCCTACTTACTCCACTTACGTTTAGTTGGTTTCCAAACAAGCTTGAAAACTTTAGCAATAAACAAGATCAACAAATGCTAGATAGCCTTGTTACTATCATAGATCAAGCTTACGTTCCCGAATCAAAAACAACTGAAGTTTTTCCTACCAATCAAGAATTACTCAACATCAATACAATTAGCCTCTCTAAGCTAAAAACAATCAAACACCTAGAAACAAAAATAGCTGAACGGATCATCAAATTTAGAGATAAACTTGGTGGCTTTCATAGTACCGAGCAATTGGATGAGGTATATGGTCTAAAAAAAGCATTATGTGAAAAATTGAAAGCTATATTTTTTATTGAAGATAGTTTTGAAGTTAAAAAAATAGCCATCAATAGCGATAATTTTAAAACCTTAGTCTCTCACCCTTATTTGAGTAGTGCTGAGTGCAAGCTAATATTTTCGAGCTACAGAGATCAGCATAAAACAATCAACAATATCAATACGCTGGTGCGTGATGGGATTATAGATTCAAAAAAAGCGCAGAAATTGACCTATTATTTACGTTTTTAGTCATACAATGACACCGGAAAATGTCATTTTTCAGTTTTGATAATAGCATATTAAATGTAAGCACCCGGTTAAATAATTGATCTTTCTGTTTTCTAATTTGCTCATATAGAAGTCTGTGATATGATAATACCAAAAAGTCAAGCTCATTCACCTCATACTGGAAATTTAACCAGACTCTTATGCCTTGTTATGGTTTGTCTATTCTATATTTTAATTTAAATTTGAACTATGGCACAGATTACAACGCTCACATTTGACTTTTTAAAAGACTTAAAAGAAAACAACCATAAAGAATGGTTTCAAGAGAATAAAGATCGCTACGAAGCTAGCCGAGAAGAAATGATTGCCTTTGCTGATGATGTATTGAATAAGGTCCGAGAATTTGATATGATAGATACACCTTCGGGCAAAAAATCACTTTATCGCATTTACAGAGATGTACGTTTTTCTAAAGATAAAACGCCATACAAAAGCCATTGGTCAGGTTCTTTTAGTAGAGCAGGAGCAGAAAGAAGAGGAGGTATGTATTTTGGGATAGAGCCAAACAATACCATGATTGGTGGTGGCTTTTGGGGTCCAAACAAAGAAGATTTACTGCATATCAGAAGACAATTAGAAGCGGACGCTAGTCCTCTTGAAGAAGTGTTGCATTCAGCTGAGTTTAAAGATTATTTTGGTATGATGGAAGGGGAGCAACTCAAAACCTCTCCCAAAGGTTTTGATAAAACACATCCTAATGTGGCATTACTTCGTTATAAACAATATTTGGTTATGAAAAAATTCACAGACCAAGAGGTACTAAGTCCTCATTTCTCTAGTATGCTTGCTGAAGGATTTCAAAAAATGCTTCCTTTCTTAAATTGCTTTACAGAGTATCTTACTACAGATATGAATGGAGAATTGATAGTTTAAGAGAAGACTTTGCAAAAACTTCTTATGCTGAAAATTAAGTTTTGATGACTAATGGATAATAAAGAAAAAAAGATAGCCACCATTGAAGGTCTAAAGAAGTCTAATACCTTTTCAAAAAATGACTTAACCTTTCAAATTTTACATTACTTAGTAGAAGAAGAGGCAAAAGGTAGAGAGGCTAAATCTTCTACGATTGCATTAGATGTACTAGGTCCACAAGATGGTTTTAATGGCACCAATCAAGACGCTTATATACGCAATAAACTATTCAATATTAGAAAGGAGTTAAAGCTCTATTACCTTACAGAGGGTATCAACGACCCTGTAAAGCTGAGTATTCCCAAAGGAGCTTATAAAATTGAATTAACGGAGAGAAGCAAGCTAGAAAATACACCTTCAAAAAAAGTCGATAATTCAAAAAAGAAGTTCTTACCTCTACTTACCTTTTTTATAGGACTTCTAGTAGCATGCTCTTTTTTTCTATTCAAGGAAAGCAAAGAAACAAGTAAAGTGAAGAGGTCGTTGATTTCTCTATTACTAGACAGTAACGAACCTTTAGACATCATTGTGGGTAGCAGAGCTTTTTATTATGAATATGACCCACAGCTCAAAAGGAGACGTTATATTTTTGACACAGATGTAGAACTACCTACTTCTAGTAGAAAAATGAATGCGATGATGTTTAGCTATCCCGAGCGAAGGATTAGAATAGATGTCCCCTTCTACCATACTGATGTAGAAAATATGTATTTGGCAGCAGAATTTAAAAAAGAATGGGCACTTAGTGGAACAGAAGCCACCATCGAGGCAGCTAATGAGATGGGTAAGTTAGAACATAATTTAGTCTTTATAAGTAAAATGGAGTCTTCAGAAATGTATGATTTATCTGCTTATTTCTATGATTCTAAGTTAAAGCATAAAAGTTTGGATTTGAGTTTAGGCAGACATACCGGCTCAATCAAACAATTGATATTAGACGATAGCGTTTCATATACGCTTATGAGGCACGAAAGGAAGGATGGAGAGGTGGTAGGCTTTATTTCTCACTATCTCATCAAAAAAGTTACAACCAACAAAAGGAAATCTCTTGTGTTTTTGTTAGCGGGAAGTAATGGAGATAGAAAATACATCAATCAAAAACTTTTTGAGAAAGACTTTCAAGAAGAGGTAATGGCAAGCTTTGAAGGCAACAGTCTGCCCGATGAGTTTGAATTACTTATAGAGTCTTATGGGAGTGGTCGTAGTATCAATAATTATAAGATTGTATATAACAGTAGCTGGAGTCTAGAAAAACAGCATAAGGTACTAAAGAAGTATAAAAAATAATACGTTGTATCAATAGTGTTGGGCATTTCAGCCCTTGGAGATTCCCCAGTAAATGAGTTGAAAATCGGACAGAATAAAATTACTG
>WTJX01000236.1 GCA_011524675.1 Cytophagales bacterium | reverse complement strand
GCAGACGATATGGGCTATGGTGCTATACAAGCAAACAATGACAAAAACCATCTCCCAACCCCCAACCTCAACAGATTAGTAAAAGAAGGAATGAACTTTACCGATGCCCACTCAGACGCTTCGGTATGTACCCCCTCACGTTATGGACTATTAACAGGACGCTACAGCTGGAGGTCAGGGTTAAAATCTGGGGTTACATGGAGCTTCTACCCTTCACTCATAGAGCCTGAGCTTACTACGGTAGCAGAAATGTTCCAACAACAGGACTACCATACTGCTTGCATAGGCAAGTGGCACTTAGGCATAGACTTCTATACCAAAGAAGGAAAAACACTATCCGAAGCGACAGGCTTTTCCAGAAAAGACATGGCAAATGCAGGTGTCAAAGGCAATAGACCTGCATTTAGAGCTAAGTGGGAAGATATTGATTTTAGCAAAGCAGTATCAGGAGGACCTACAGACCACGGCTTTGACTATTACTTTGGCGATGACCTACCCAATATGCCACCCTACGCTTTCTTTAAAAATGACCGATTGACCGCCATGCCTACCACCATCAAACCCAACGGAATGTTTGGTGCAAAAGGCCCAATGGTACCGGGTTGGAAGTTAGAAGATGTCATGCCCAAGATCACTGCCGATGCACGCCAATACATCAAAACACATGCAAAAGAACAAGACCCTTTTTTCATGTACTTTGCACTCACATCACCACATACCCCAATAGTCCCATCAAAAGAATTCATAGGCAAAAGTGGCTTAGACTCTAAATATGCCGACTGGATCATAGAAACAGACTGGGCAGTAGGTGAGGTACTCAAAGAACTAGATGCACAAGGTATTGCTGAAAACACCATTGTTGTTTTCTCTACAGACAACGGCCCTACAGAGCTGAAAGAAAATAAAGATTTGATAACCAAAGGAACAGACTTAATACACCAATACAAAGGCATGAAACGTAGCCTTTGGGAAGGAGGACACAGAGTACCATACATCGTCCGTTGGCCAGCAAAAACACCGGCAGCAAGCACTTGCGATGAACCCATTTGTCTCAATGATTTTATGGCAACCATGGCAGAACTCACACAATATACGCTCAAAGATGATATGGCAGTAGATAGCTACAGCATCTTAGATCTATACAAAGGACAAAAAAAGAAACTAGCGCGTTCCATCATTCACCACGATTTTAATGGCGGATTTTCGATAAGACAAGGAGACTGGAAACTAAACTATTTTAGAGAAATAGACCTAGAAAAGGGTAAAGACAGCTTCAAAAAAGAACTCTATAACCTCAAGAAAGACATCAAAGAAACGAATAACGTCATAGGGGAGCATACGCCTTTAGTTACCGAGTTGGACAATGCGTTTGAAAAAATAGTAAGAAATGGGCGTAGCACTCAAGGAACAAAACAAAAAAATACAGAACACCCGGAATGGAAAGTACCTATTACTACCATTAATTAAAGACTTTGAGATTATAAGACTTTGAGACTTTGAGATTTTAAGACAATAGACGATAGATAAGAAGACCCAAAGCGCATGTCGCATAACGCAAAGCTTTTTTAACTTGAATACATAAACACAAGAACACTTGAACACATTATTAAACACATGAAACACAACATCATCATACTCATCCTTTGTTTTGTAACAGGCATAGGCTTTTCACAGCAAAAATTCAATATATCTTCATTAGTAGCCGATGACATTATAACGTACAAAACCATAGATACGACCAAGTTGCATTTACATGTTTTTTATCCCGAAGGACACAGTCCTAAGGCAAAAAAACCTGTCATCATTTTCTTTTTTGGTGGTGGTTGGACCAAAGGTACACCAGAGCAATTTTATGCTCATTGCAAGCACCTATCATCCAAAGGGATGGTAGCCATAACAGTTGAATATCGTGTAAAAACAAGAAATAACACTTCTCCCATAGAATGCGTATATGACGGGGCTTCTGCAGTAAGTTGGGTCAAAGAAAATGCTACACAGCTAGGCATAGATCCAAACAAAGTAGTACTAGGTGGTGGTTCTGCAGGTGGACATATAGCCGCAGCTATAGGCACACAAGCCCCTATATGCAAAGAGCAAAAAACAGCTTTATCTACACTACCCAATGCCTTGGTATTGTTCAACCCTGTATTTGACAATGGCCCTGAAGGTTACGGATACTCTAGAGTCAAAGAGTACTGGCAGGACATATCACCCTTACACAACATCAAGAAAAGCACACCTCCAACGATTGTTTTTTTAGGAGATAAAGACCACCTTATCCCAGTCGCTACAGCCAAAAAATACAAAGAAAAAATGGAAAGCTATGGCAATAGATGTGAGCTTTTTGTCTATGAAGGACAAACACATGGTTTTTTTAATTACAGAAAAATAAAAGGCGGTAAGATAAACCCATATTACGATAAAACCATCGCTGAAACTACACGTTTTTTAACATCGCTTGGCTATTTATAGTTGAGCGAAACGATACACCAGCTTGTGATATAACTAGTCAGAATTTGTCTAAATGTTTACAGCCATTTAGATAGATA
>WTJX01000747.1:286-8591 GCA_011524675.1 Cytophagales bacterium | reverse complement strand
TTTTACTCATACATTTATTACAAAACACGAGGAAAAAGGCTTTATTTTTTTTCAATTATAACCGTAATATTTATAAAAATATTTGATTAAGCGTATCCATTAGGTAAACCTCATGTTGTATTTTAGCTATTATCAATTTAGTATTTGATTATTAAACCTTTTAGCCTTCAACAGACAAAAAAACTTCATCTTTCACCCTATTCTGAACATATTTATACCTCACTATCGCATTTACCTACTACATTTGAATATCTATTATTTAATAAAAAACCATATGCAGATAACAACAAAACGCCTTTTAACATCTTTTTTGACTTTCTTATGCTTAAGCCTCCATTGCAGCGGGAATGCTCAAGAAAAAAAGACACTCACATACAATGCTAAAAAAGTCCCTTCATACCTCAAGGCATATAAAAAGGAATACAAAAAAGATCCTCACCTAGCAGCCTTAAAGTGGTTTAGTGAAGCAAAATATGGTCTTTTCATGCACTACGGTGTATATAGTCAAGTAGGCAGAGGGGAGTGGGTGATGTTTGGAGACAAGATACATGTCAACGAATACACAAAACTAAAAGACAGCTTTGATCCTTCAGGTTTTGATGCGAATGCTATTACTGACATGGCGCTAGATGCAGGCATGAAATATATTTGTATCACCACTAAGCATCATGACAGCTTTTGCTTGTGGGATACCAAAGAAACAGACTTCAAATCTACTAATGCCAAGGGACATCGTGACTTGGTCAAAGAACTAGCCACACAATGTCATAAAAAAGGAATAGCACTATTTCTATATTATTCGTATGGGCGCGATTGGAGGCATCCACATGGTGTATATAAAGACAGCAAAGGCGAAGTCATGAGTCCTGCAAGACCTCATTACACAGAGATAGAAGAACACTATGCCAAAGAACCTGAATACAAGCTTGACAACTATGTAAACTATGTAAACAATCAAGTTACAGAACTACTCACCAATTATGGACCTATTGCAGCAATATGGTTTGATGCTCCACCAGAAGCAGAAGCAAATTTTGAAACCTTTAAACCTTATAAAACCTATGACCTTATTCACCAATTACAGCCACAGTGTTTGGTAAGTGCAAAATGGGGAATAGAAGACCCTACAGGAAAACACAGCATGAAAGAAGATTTCTTTGCTCCAGAAATCAACCAGTATAAGGCGTCTATGCAAAGCGGTGGTAAGCCTATAGAAGTATGTATGACGTTCAACGGTTCATGGGGATGGAAAGGAACATATAAAAATAAAGGCATAGATTTCTTGAAAAACGCTATGAAAGCTAGCAATTACCTTAATGCCAACCTTTTGATGAATATTGCTCCATTGCCAGACGGCTCGATACATGCCAATGATCAAAAGTCTTTCAGAGAAGTAGGAGACTGGTTGCAAAAAAATGGCTGGCCCAAAGAACGTATGCACCCAAAAGATGCGCATATACACTGGAAAGAAGGAAAAGAAGCTTACCCTGGCAATGCTCCTTACCAACCCTTGAAACTAGACTTTAAAAAGAGTAAAGAGTAAACAGGAGTAGCAGTGATTAGTGTTTAATGATTAGAGATTAATGTTGAGTTATGGGTTATGCGTGATGTGTTATAGGTATAAAAAAACTAATAGCTAACTGCAAAAGCTCATAGACTATCGATCATCGACTCTTTAATACTAACTACTAGATACTCCAGGGATTCCGCTTTTAACTAGGGAAGTCTTCCTTTTCTATCACTTAAACTCCTTTCTTTCCTAAAGTTATACTTTTTAGGAAAAATGAAGGAAGACTTCCCTCAAAACTTATTGTTTTTTGACTTTTTATTTTTAAACCCGGAATCCCTGCTAGATACTCTAAACAACAGGATTTTATTCCACGAAAGTGGTAAAAATATCAAAGTGGGACATTTTGTAAACTACAAAAAAGACTTAACAACTAAAATGTAATACGTGGTTTACCGAATACTTATATATATACTAAAAAAAAGTCCAAGAGAAGAAGAAAACTTATTCTTCATCCCTTGGACTCTTTATTTCAAACCACTTATAATTAAGTTATTTTAATTTTGCCACAAAACTCTTCAAGTCCTTCATGTTATAATATAACTTTTTACCAATCATAACTACTGGCATTGTTACGCTCCCCTTCAAACCATCTTCTTTCAACAATGTCCACATAGCTGTCTGATTTTCTTTTTTTGAAATAGGTAACTCTGTATGCTTTATTTTATTTTCTTTCATATATCCCTCCACATACTTACATCTACCACATCCTTCTTTGGTGTAAACAATGATTTTTTTGGGTTTTGCAGCCTCTACACTAAGTGCTGTAAAAGCAACTAATAACAATAATACTAACTTTTTCATTTCTCTTCTTCTATAGATTGTTTTAAAATACATGCTCCATCTTTTTCGCATTTGAAAGAGCCTTGATCAGAAATAGGCATCTTGCATTCTCTAGGTTTTGACTTGGTACACGATACCAAGACAACAATAAATAATACAACTACTGCTTTCATCTTCATACAGTAAAAGTAGCATGAAATTCCCTAAAAAAACACTATATAGAGCATAAAATCTCAATAAGTAAAAAATAATCTGTAAAACAGCTCTAAAAGAAGCAACCGAGGTTTCACGAACCTATACCGTCTATTCATGAACCAAATTTGAAGGTATGAGATATAGTTTTGTAGCATCTGAAAACAAATAAATACACGGATAGTAAGACAGAGCAGATATTTTTTATTAGACAGAAACACTTTATCTAAGTACGTGGACAAAAATAATTATGATTGAAAAAACGAATGATTTTAGTTCAGATCAAGAAGTGATTTGAACTTTTATGTTTGAAGCAAAAACCTAGGTCTTTTGCTTGATTGAAGACTTATTTTGTTTTGCGTGTCTATAGACACTCAAATAAAATAAGACAAAAAATATTATTTTTTAAACAATAAACAAAAGTTAAAAAACTATTTTTTTACAACAAAACAAAACATTAAAACCACAAACACCGTATTTCAAATGATTAAATAAAAAACAAAATCTTTTTATTATGAAAATTTTTATATAATCAGGTAAAAAAAAAAAGATAAAGACCAAACAAGCTCTCGACACTTCCAAATTAATTTTATAAACATGAACAAATTATTCTTAATGATTTCTCTATGCCTAGGAAGCATAGCTTTTTCACAAACATTAACAAGGGTAAACGATCCCGAAGATTATAGTACTACTACCGATAACACCATCGGCTACCAAAACGCTAGTATAGAGTATAACTACAAACGCTATTTAAAATTCAAAAAGCTAGATAGTACTTTTGCTGTTTATGAATTTGATGGCACTACTTATACAGAGTTTACTGCCAATGGAAATATAAGCCCTACCACAGTAGAAGGTACAGGTATCATTGCATTAAATGTAGATATACAACACCCTGATAACCTATATTTTATAAGAAGCGGTGATGACGGTATCGCTAACTTTTATAAATGGAATGGCACCGAGCTCATAACATTTAGCAATCCATCTGGTATTTCTGCTAGCGGAATAACCGGTTGGTTCTTAGGAACAATCAATGGAGAACTACTCACCTTCTCAAAAGACGAGACTGATAGTTATAATGTACTACTAAAACAAAATGGAACAGCGCTAGAAGTAATAAGTCTACCAGAAGGCTACGAAGACAATGGACTAACGTATAGAATCGGAAACATCAATACTATTGATAACATAGCCTACTTTGCCGTAAAAAATGACAATGGACTCAATGACCTAATTCTTTATGATGGAGAAAACTTCTCTGTAATAAGCACCCCTGCTGGCTACGATGGCTCCATAGACTGGAGAGCCATGCAACTAGACGACAGACACATACTCATTCCGTACAAAAACAGTACAGACCAAATCATTGACTTATTTGTTTTTGATCTTACCACCGAAAGCTTGACCCAAGTAACAGGAATAAGTAGAACAAATATCGCCAACAATAATGGTTCGCTATACCCAAGTCACTTTGAGTTGAATGAAGAACATTATTTCACCTATAATCATACGTCAACAAACAGTACCATATACAAATTAGATATAGAAAATAACTCAGCTACAGAAATTATAGCAGCAAATACCGTAGATTACAAAACAGTATGGGTCTCTGTAAATACCGTTGAAAACATCGCTTTTTTCCACCTAGAAGGACCTTCAAACAATGATCATTATGTAAGTTTTGATGGAACATCACTTACCTATTTGGACATGCCTAGCTTAAATGGCACTAAAAATTGGAAGCATACATCAATTGCAAAAAAAGATGACTTTGGACAAGAAAAAATATACTTTGCCTTGACCAACTTAAACGGAGGTTTAGAAGTTTCAGGCTATAACAATGGAGTAAAACTGTTATACAGTTATGATATTGCAACTAATACATTCTCTTCCGCTCCTATAGAGTCTGACGATGGTATTGTCTTTAATAGTTGGCAAGGACTTATTTCTAATGGTTCATTTATTTTAGGAGAAGATATTTATCATACGTATAAGAATACAAATCAAGCGCGTCTGCTCTATAAAGAAGAAGACATTTGTACAGAACAAATAAACCCTACACCTATAGCGATAAGTACAACCGCTTCGAGCTATATTGTCCCTTCTGGCAACTATAGTATTACCACTGATGGCACCTACCAAGACACCATCACCACCGTAGCAGGTTGCGACTCCATCATCACCCTAGAGGTAAGTTTTGTAGCACCACCCAGCATTACAAACCTTAGCATAGTAGAAAGTGCTTCGAGTACAGCTGCCGAAATAACAGACAAAGTATATACCGAAGGAGAAACAATAGTTGTGAAAATATCTTATAGCGATGAAGTAGCCGTTTCTACAGTACTCAATAGCTATCCGACCATTGAAATCACCTCTATAGACAAAGAACTAACCTATCACTCACAAATAGGTAGTGATATATTCTTTACCTATACCGTAAGTGCTGACGAAAACATCAATACTCAACTAAGCTTAGCAGATGAAATAATACTCAATGGTGGTGAAATCTTAAATAAAAATTTAGATAATAGTGTGTCAACAGACATCAGCTCTGTCAATAACTTAGGCAGCAACCTCTTAACCTCTGCCAATGGTGCGTTGGATATGATTCAAAAAGCAATTAGTCCAAACCCATTCTCAGACTACATTCATTTTGACCTAGAGATATTAGAAGGCGCAAGCATCACTATCAAAGACATGAATGGGAAACTAGTAAAAAAGGCAGAAAACATGCCTAGCATCAACACTGACGACTTAGCCAATGGCATATACCTCATGTATATCGAAAGTGATACATATTCGACTTATATGAAACTCATCAAAAACTAACGAACAGAAGGCTTTGCAAAACATTAGTTATGCAAAGCCTTCTAATACTAAAAGAGCATGTTAAATTATTTTAAACATTCTCTTATATTCTCCATTACCCAATCATAAATCCAAATCCTTCGTTGTACGCTATAGCTTATACTTTCCCATAAAGGCACAAACTACCAAGTTACAATACACCTCTCTTTGATCTTTGATCCCTCCCCGCGTACTGGCTCGTCGCTTAAAATAGACTAAGGTCTATTTTCTTAACGCTTCCGCCCTTTTGAGTACTAAGTCATTAGTACAAAGTCCAAAATTTGTCTAATACTAATCGTTAAGAGCTAAATACATCCTTCATTTTTTAATTGCCTTAATTTTTTAATTTCTTCCAATAAATGCAGAAACCAACAATCACCAAAGCTCTCATTATTAATTATACATTCTTCATTATTAATTAATCTGTGCCACTTTCGTGGAATAAAATCTAGTTGTTTAGAGCATCTAGTAGTTAGTATCTGGTATCTGGTATCTAGTATTAAAGAGTCGATAGTCTATGAGTTTTTGCAGTTAGCTATTAGTTTTTACACCTATAAGACATGACGCATAACCCATAACTCAATATTAATCACTAAACACTAATCTCTAACCACTATAACTCCCTCCTTCATCCCATTAAACTTTCAGCTTACATTATAGTCAAAGGTGTATGCTAAAGATAAAAGATTAAAGCCGTTTAGTTGACAAAGAAATGATTATAACAGCGCAAACCGCATGTTGCAGAGCACAAAGCTTTTTCAACTTGAACACACAAACACATGAAACCCGCACGGCGGGAGCGAAAAAAACTAAGGTTAAGGTAGCTCACGACACATAGGACTGAAGCGTTTAAAAAAATAAACTTTAGTCTGTTTTTAGCGAAGAGCCAGCATGCGAGAGGATCATGATTAAAACACATATAACATACTGAATAACAGATAGTTATCAACTTGAATACATGAACACACAAACACTTGAACACATTTTAAACAGATGAAAAAAATCACTTTACTACTCGCCATCACACTAAGCTATGCCAGCCATGCGCAATCCACCTTTTCCACCAAAGGAGGACATGCCTGCACCGAAAACCTTCCCTACGAAAGCGAAGTACATATCAAGACAGACAAAAAGTACCGCTACATCACATCCAACTCTATCCCCTCACATGCCGTGGGTGAATTCCCTACCCGTGGCAACCCCAACACCATCTCACCTCAAGATTTCAGCTATAAAATACCCCTTACACCTAAAAAAACGAAACAACTCACCTCCGTCTATTCGGGCGAAGGCTTCGGGATTGGACGACCAAGCTATGAATTCGGTGTTGCCATCAATGGCGTAAACATAGAGCCTTCTGCGATGGAAGCCTTTGAAAACCCAAATACAGGAGAGCGTAACTTTGAGTGGACTAAAGAAGCCCTAAGCACCAACGTAAGACTTGGCGACGACTGCAACAACGCCCACGTACAGCCGACCGGAAAATACCACTACCACGGCACACCGCATGGCATCACCAACAAAGCAGACGGCAAAAGCATGTTTTTAGTCGCATGGGCAGCAGACGGTTTTCCAGTATATTATAAATATGGTTACAAAAACCCTACAGACCCAACGAGTGAACTTGTTGCCCTTGCTCCCTCCTATCGCCTAAAACAAGGCACACGCCCTGGTGATGGTGTAAGCACACCAAAGGGTATATATGACGGTACCTATGTACGAGACTTTGAATACGTAAACGAATCGGGAGACCTTGACGAAGCCAATGGTCGCTATGGTGTAACACCAGAATTTCCCAAAGGCACATATTACTACGTCATCACCGATGATTTTCCTTCCATACCACGTTACTTTGTAGGCACACCAAGCGAAGACTTCAAACTAGGCGGTGGACACAGACGCTCACGAAACAACCAAGATCAAGGACAAAGACCACAAGGAGATAGGCATAGACCACAGGGAGAAGGAGGTGGACAGCGACCACCGATGAGACACGGACATAGAGAAGGAGGTGGCAGACCCGACCCAAGCAAAGTCTTCGAAATGCTAGATACAAATAAAGATCAAAAAATAAGCAAAAGCGAAGCAAGAGGACCACTAGAGAGAGAGTTTGACCGCATAGACAGTAATAACGACGGGCATATCACCAAAGAAGAATTAGAAGCAGGTGCACCCGATAGAGGAGGTAGAAGATAAGTTTTTTGTGCGATAAGTGTACAGAATAGTACACTTATCGCTAACCACTGTTTCACCCTTTCATTTTAGATGGATCTTGTCGTGTATCAAAGAAATCTGTGATATAAATAGTATCTATTTCAATAAAGTAAACAATCTTAAAATGACCTTCAATTACCCTGCGATGACCTTTACCCAAATGTACAAGTTCAGTTTCATATTGTCCTATCCTAGGGTTATTGGCTAAAGAATCGCCTTTATTAAAAAGTCTATCACGCAACGCTCTAATATCATCGTCCGTGTATGATGATTTTTCTTTTAAAAAAGATATGATACGCTCTAAACTTCTATAAGATTGAGTAGTGTAAATAATTCTCATAACCCAAAACGAGCATTTAACATCTGCTCCATTTCTTCTCTTGTATGTACCCTTCCTGCTTTTACATCTTCATTAGAAGCCAAAGCCCCTTCTATCAGTGTTTTCTCTTCAAAAGATTGTGTTACTTGAGCAGAGGGTCTTTCTTTTAAAAGCTTGGTTATTTTCCTCAAAAAATTAAGGTCTTTCACTTTTGCCAACTCGCTTAAGGCTAAGTTCATTTCTGTCTGAAATTGTGCTTCCATTTTTTTCTAGTTTTTCAGCTCTCTAAAGATAACGATTTTAGATATTATTTGTAATACTAAGTCCTTGTAATACCCCTACTTTGTCATCTTAGCTTTTTAGTAAGTATGCGGTTA
>WTJX01000747.1:0-276 GCA_011524675.1 Cytophagales bacterium | reverse complement strand
CTCTTGATGTGTTCATGTATTCGAGTGTTCAAGTGTTCAAGTTGTAAAGACTTTGAGTAATGAGTTTTTTATTATTTCCTTGTCAGTAAATAGACTTCTTAAAATTCAAAAAAACTGAATGATGAAAACGCAAATAGCAAATCACAAAAGTCAAATGACAAACTTTTGATTTTTAGACTTAATAAAATACACTGTTTATCAACGAGTCATTGCTAGTCTCACGTTTTTTTCAAAAACAAAAAGGCAAAATGACGTTTAGCTCTTTTGCAGGCAAAA
>WTJX01000110.1 GCA_011524675.1 Cytophagales bacterium | reverse complement strand
GCCCATATTCAAGTATATCGTTATATTTTCTATTAGTTTTTTTTTACTAAGCTTAGGCTTTATTTCCTTTGATGGGGTAACAGATGAACTTCCTCCAGATAAAGCCGTTGCCGTCATCTTAGGCTCAAAAGTAAATGAAGACGGAACATTATCAGTTAGATTAAAAGCTAGATTAGATAAAGGCATAAGCTTATATCAAGACTCTGTCGCATCACTATTGTACGTGAGCGGAGGCTTAGGCAAAGAAGGCTTTTATGAAGGTGATGTCATGGCATCTTACCTATTATCGAATAATATTCCCTCCCAAAAAATTGTAATAGACAACCAAGGAGTCAACACAAGGCATTCCGCTATAAATTTTAGTAAAGATTTACCCAAAGAGAATAGTGTTATCTTGGTAAGCCAGTTTTTTCATATTACAAGATCAAAATTAGCTTTCCGACAACATGGAATAGACAAAGCTTATGGAGTACATTGTTCTCTCTTTGAATGGAGAGACTCTTATTCGCTCTGTAGAGAGTTTTTTGGTTTGTACTATTATCTAATAGCATATTATTTTACAAAGTACTAGTGTAAGAAATAGCTTTAGTTTTACTTTCGTGGAGTAGGATTAAGTACAATTGTATAAAAAAAATATTTAAGCTTATGTTGCATATAAAAGTAGGAGGAGTTCCCGAACATTTTAATTTACCATGGCATCTATGTATTGAAAAAAAACTTTTTGAAAAAGAAGGTATTCATGTAGAGTGGATAGATTTTCCAGGAGGTACAGGTGCTATGTGCCAAGCATTGCGCAAAGCAGAGATAGATATGGCGATCATACTATCGGAGGGAATCGTTTACGATATATTACAAGGAAATAACTCTCATTTACTCTCCTGGTATGTAAGTTCTCCTCTTGTATGGGGCATACATACCGCAAGCACTCACTCTTCAAATGATATCAACGATTTTGAAGGAAAAAGATATGCTATCAGTCGCTTTGGCTCAGGCTCTCATTTGATGGCGTATGTGGATGCATTAAATAGAAACTGGAAAATTAATGAAGATCAATGGGTAGTTGTAAACCACTTAGATGGTGCTTTAGACTCCCTTACCCATCATGATTCAGAATTATTTTTGTGGGAAAAGTTTACTACAAAGCCTTATGTTGATGCAGGAACACTGAAACGTATAGGTGAATGTCCTACGCCTTGGCCATGTTTTGCAATAGCAGCGAGAGATGAACAAATAAATGACCATAAAGCTTCGCTGCAAAGTATCATTCAAATTGTACAAAAGGAAGCTAAACTTTTGAAGCAGGATGCTCATGCAGTTGCAAATATTGCTCGTAGGTACAAGCTGCTAGAAGCTGATGTAACAAAATGGTTCGCGGATGTCGCATGGGCGCAAGATATGAAAGTTGATACTGAAACGCTTGAGTTTATACAACATACGCTGCTAAAGATTGGTAAAATAGATCAAATACAAGACGGAGATACTTTTATTTGTAATTAGTTTAAATAAATAGTATTTTTGTTTTATGAGCAAGAAAGATGTCATTTATTCTAATTGTTTTGGCAAACTTGTACAAAACAATACCTCTTATGAGTATGAATTAATTTTGAAAGGTCAACAGTTTTCTTTCTCACCAAAATCACTTCGTTGCTTTTTGAAAGATATAAAGGCAATAGATTTAGCTTATTATTTGAATAATTCTTCTTCTATTGAGTCGTTTTACTTTCCAGAGCAAGATATTCTGCTTGTCTTATCAATACTTGAGCTCACCTACCTCAAAGACCTAGTTTTAGGTTCATTAACCATGTTCGAATTGAACAGTATATTAGAAGAAACAATCTACCTAGTCTTCTGATAGAGAATAGTAGTCCATATAGATAGTTATGCAAATTCTTCTAAAAAGTTAACAGCCAATACCTAAAAGCTTATTAGAATCAAGACGTACTTTACTGATGTCATGCTTTTATTGTTTTATCTTCTTTATAAGTGAACTAGGCAATGAATAGTTTTATTTAATCTTTTTTATGTCGCTTAAGATTACTGTTTACAAAACATATCAAGACTGTTTTCGTACAAGACAATATAATGTGAATCTTCCCCCATCAAATCACATTTATATTTTTTTAAACTATTACTAAATCTTTACGAAAAATCTTAAGCTAATATCTATGCTTAAGAGTAACCTAATTTAATATTATCAAAATGAAAAAGTTGATTTTAATCGCCTTAGTGTCTGTTGTTTATGTTAGTGCCTTTGGTCGCAAAAATGATTCTTCAAATGAGCTTTCAAGAGGCGTAACTAGTTACCATGAAAATGGAGAATTAAAACATCAAGGGTTTTATAATGCTGGAATTAAAAATGGTGAATGGAAGGAATGGGATGAACAAGGAAGACTCATCGGTACTTCTAAATATCTCAACGGTATGAAACATGGCGTTTGGAGAGTGTTTGATCAAGACGGGAACAAAAGAATGGAGATGAAATTTAAAAATAATGAAAAGACAGGTACTTGGTCTTGGTGGGATGAAAGTGGCAAAGTAGTTAGAACGGAAAAGTTTTAAC
>WTJX01000010.1:7334-8632 GCA_011524675.1 Cytophagales bacterium | reverse complement strand
CCACAAGAGGTTTCTACGGTAATGATATACGTCCCCGTAGCGAGCTGACTACCTAAGGATATGGTGGTACTACCTTCTACTACTTGCGTATGCAATAGCACTCCTTGGGTATTGTGAATACTAAATGTTCCACCTTCACAGTCTGTACTTACTGTTAACTGGTCTGTAAATGGATTTGGACCAATATTTACATCTTCTTGATTTACATCTTCTGATTGACGAGAAGAGGTTAATAGATACGGTTCTTCTAATGAGCCAACGAGTTCATTATTTTGATAACTCAACAGGTTATCTACTACTGAGAACTCCTTTGAATCCGTATCATATACTTTGAAAGATAACTCTTCTGTATCGTTACCATATACGGTGAAGAAATACAAATTGTCTTCTGTCATATTGACTGCCGTAGCATACCCTCTAACTTCTTCACCTACAAAGGCTACTAGCACTTCCTCATCATCCAATACAAAACCATTGTCTAAAGCTGCAATGATAGACATATTGTCTGGGTAGTCCTTACTCAATGATAACCATGCCTCTGGTACATCTGGCTGTTCTACTTTAATGCTTGCCACATTTGTTCCTGCTACTCCACCTGCAACTCTAAGAGATGATAGCGAACTATTCTCAGGATAGGTCAAGCTTGTTGCTTGTGTGCTCGACATCATGTAGCCTTCGTTTGGATTCATGCTTGTCAATGAGCCTATCCATCCAAGGTAAGCATCATATATCGCAAAGCTTGACTGACTCTTTATCAAGTCTCCTGTTTGTGGGTTCATGCTCACCAATGCTTCATTGACGCTCAAAGAAACTTGAGGAGTAAAACCGATATAGTTCCAACCTGCTGCTATTGAGACTACTGTGTCGTATGTACTCACAGGAGTTCCTAAATACTTGATCGTACCTCCTTCTGTTAAAAAGACTTTGTACATATCTGTATTGTTCAACCCATTTTCAAAAACAGTTAGCCCACCTAACCAGCCTGTAGCTTGGTCATACACATCATAATTGTCTTGTCCTTTCACAAGGTCTCCGTCTGCTCCTACTGTACCAAAGACATCATCTACATAGTCTAAATTATCTGACACTAGGTTAAACGAAACCCACGTCCATCCAGCTTCAAAAGTAATTTCTGAGGCGATGGAACTGCTTGCGCTTATTTCCTGCGGACTAGTAGAGGTACCAATGATCGCATTCGCATCGAAACTTAGCTCTGGGCTTACCTCTTCGTGTAGTGTCCCTTTGCTTGCATCCCAGACCTTCAATGTGATCGTTTCGCCACTCGTCGTATTGCTATT
>WTJX01000010.1:4646-7234 GCA_011524675.1 Cytophagales bacterium | reverse complement strand
TCTAGTGTTTGTCCTTCTATTCTATTGGCATCGACCAAAGGGGTAATGATGATCTGATCGTCATTGACCACATAGTCAAAAGCTACGTCTTGTATTGGTCTTACATCTTTGATGGAAGCACCTGTTACAAAGGTTTCACCACTAGCGGCGGTTGCTGCATCTGCTTGTTCCAAGTAGAGAGGAGTAGCCACGTCTTCCAAGGTAGTGCTTCGCATAATTGTGCCTTGCACATCTTCATAGTTCTCAAAAGGCAAGTAGGTAATCAAACCTGCTTCATCACCGCTTAGTTTGGTATTTTTGTATTCGGCTATGTAATCAGAGTTTCTGGCTGCATCCCAAATTCTAAATTCATCTAAGCTACCGTCAAAATACTGATCCATGTTTAGCGTGATCGGGTCTTCGTAGTGTCCTCTTGCGCCTAACCATACGTCTGCACCTGCCAAGCCTGCAATGCCTGCGCTTGCACTTGATGCTTGCAATGCTCCATCAATATAGGCCTTGGTAGTAGATTGTCTATCTACCACTAGGGCAAAGTGGTGCCATGAGTCATCGAAATAGTTGGTAGAAGTGGCTGCAAAGGTATTGCCATTACTTTTTACTTCTATGAGTCCCCCAGTTGTCGCCTCTATGCTTAGCGCATAGTCCACATTGGTAGCTGTATCTGTTAAGTCTCCTTTACCAGAAGAGAAGAAGGTACTTGTAGCTGATGGTGTAGTTCCTTTGAACCAAAACTCAACCGTAAAGTCTGTTTCTGAGGTGATACTCAAGTTGCTACCATCTAAGGTCAAGTATTGGCTTGTACCATCAAAGTCAAAGGCGTCACTTCCCGGAGACAACTCCCATGTAGCATTGGCAGTCATGTTTCTACCTGCTACCTCATCAAGTACTAGCGTACCTTCACCTTCATCTATTGGCCAGTAGCCATATAGTCCAGCTTCTTCACCAGATAATGTTTGATTCATATAGGCTACCGATTCGCTCAACGTCAAAGCATCTTCCCAAATTCTAAACTCGTGGAGTTGTGCTGCTAAATAGTTGCTCCCAGTAGCACTTTGTGCAATATATAATTCCTCAGAGTTTACTGGAGAGAACACGATCTCTGTCTGAGTAAAAAGCAATACGTCATTGGCATAGAAGGCGACTTCATCTTCACTCGCATCATAAGCTAGTGCCCAATGTTGCCAAGCATCTGCTGGCGTAACAGTAGTATATGCTGCGCTTGGGTCTATCGTATAGGTTTCTCCTCCTATGGTGAGTAGGATCGACTCATCTACTTGGAAAGCTACAGATAAAGCGTCGTTTCCTGTACCTTTAGAGAATACTGTTCCTGCGCTTCCTATCTCGCGTTGTAACCAATACTCTACTGTAAAGGATTTGTTATTAAACGATACTGATGGTATAGACGCACTTTCTGTCGTTCCGTTGAACTTCAAAGCAGTGCCATGCGATACATCTGCCCCGTTCAGTACGGCTTGTACAGAGAAGTTGTAATCTTTGATAAAACCTGACTCTAGCGATTCGTTGAACGTAATGCTGATGTCTTCTCCTGCTTCTAAGATACCGTCTGCTGGCTCTGGCGTACCAAAAACAGTAGGCGTTACCCTGTCAATTACTCCTGTAAGGTAATCTGCCTCTGCTTCTGAACCATCGCTACAGGTAGATTTTGCACGGATTTGATAGGTCCTATCTGCTAGGCTCTCGATATTCCAGTTAATGGTCATTGTAGCGCTTGATAGCTCTCCTTTGTCTCCTGTATATGATTGGTACTCTGTAGTCGTGGTATCTACAAAGAAGGTCTTCACAGCAATAGGACTTCCTGTTACAGTTTTATATTGCAAACTAATGGTTTCTAGTGTAGAAGAATTGAGGTCGTAACCTGTTAAGTTTACGGCTACTTCGTCTCCATTTTCATAATTCAGGATCCAATTATCTTCATAATTATCAATCATTACTTCCGTACAAGCAGGAGTAAAGTGAACGCTGAAATATACGGTGTCTGCAATATCGTCTTGTTCGTTGGTAGGGTTATACTGGCAAGTACTTCTCAAGATCACCCCTACGCTATCGTACTCATTGATATCAGGATTGGTTTTAGCTACCGTAAGCGTCTTTTCTAAGGTTTTTCCTGCTTCTACCAAGAAGGTGGTTTCTGCTGACTGCCCATCAATCTTTAAGCTTAAACCGTCTGGATTGGTTTCGTCCAATACTTCTATGCTGTAAAAATTATCTGACAAAGAAGCACTGTTGTTTTGCAAGTTTAAAGTAAAGACCGCATCATCACCATCTGGTACTTCGGTACGAATAGAAGGCTCTATGTCTATGGCAGGGATTTCTCTTTGTAGTGTTCCTGTGTGTAAGTTGATATAGTTACCTTCATCATCGGTTAGCACCGTAGTCGTTTCATCTCCTTCATAAGGACATTTACTCGCTCCTCCTTTGATGGAGAATACAGGACTAGAAATTGCAAAATCAGCAATATCATAGGTTTTACTTCCGCTGATGTCTTGTTGTACATTTGAGATATAAGGTGTCAACGATACTAAGTCCATGAGGTGTACCCCTGCACCAAGACCAAAAGAAACAGAAGC
>WTJX01000010.1:0-4546 GCA_011524675.1 Cytophagales bacterium | reverse complement strand
TCCATCAAACCCAATACTAGGTCTGTGTCTTGCGTTGCTGTACCTCCTACATAGGTGATGCCGTGTAAGTCGGCATAGCCCTTGGACATCGGTTTTATAGTTTTGGTTTTCGACATATAGGCATTGTATGCTCTTCCGATATAAATATCTGCCATAGAGCCTACATCCTCTGGGTCAGAACTTGTTTCTATACGTTCGTTAAAGGTAACCGTCTCTATGAAGCGGCCTTCGCTATCGTACTCTTTACCATAAGTAAGGCCATATTGATTATCCAGTTGAAAATCCGTCTCTACTAATACTCCTGCTCCTGCCAAATTATACAATCCACTATGGAAGGTATAGTCCAAATCACTTTGTGACGTACTATTGATACTGTAAGATCGGTTAGTGGCAAAAGAAGAACCTTTTTCTATGAAGGCATAACTATTACTCCCTGGAGGGTCACGTAAAATAATTTCTGGTGTTTCTGGTCCATAGGTTACAAAGTCTGTTCCTTCTAATGGAGTCGCCCCTAAGATATAGCCCCTCATAACAGTTTCTCCACCATCTGTTTCCCAATAATAATTTTTGGCATTGATGCTAGCGTAAGCCTCAAAGGTTTGAGTAAACGAATTCTCGGCTGCCTCAGATACATTAGGTAGCCCCGCCAAAAAAGTACTAGTAAACATTCCTAAAGAGTCAGTAGTCCCCGAAGTAGTGGTTTCGCCTGCTTGCAGGTTGTTGATGAACGTTATATCTGCATCTTGTACAGGTACTTCATCTCTCAAATATCCGTCAGGATGGTATGGGTTGATGTATACTTCTGCTACGTAGGCATTGAACTCGTAAGGGTCACCCATTTGAAATACTGGGAAGTCAAGTAAACTCTGTGAACCTAAATACAAGGTGTCATCGACTCCTGTTTCTTGATTGGTGAAATAGATAACCGTATCTCCCACTATTCCCTCTTTGTTGGTTTCATTGATAGAAATAATAGGATCAACTTGGAATACGTAATTCAATAAATGATGATAATAGTATTCATCTACGATTTGTGTAGAGTCTTTCAACTGCCCATCGTCATAATATTCGTATTCGTAAGTGGTATCACTTGCGTAGAGTGAGTCTAAACTTGCCGATAGGTCTATGACTGGCAATTCTGACATGCTATACCCTCCTTCGGTAGTAAAGTCACTCACCGTAAAGCTTTCTGGAATAAGCTTCACTTCGTACTCTCCTGTAGTATCATTGGTCGTTACGGTAGTTGTAGGTAACGCATACGCTTCATTTTGTAAGTCAAAGCTCAAAGTAGTTTTTCCCACATTATTGACAGAAAGTCCTAAGCCCGGTATTTTATTTCCTTCTACCGTTCCTCCTACTACACGTCCAGTTACGGTGAGCAAGGTGCTATCCGTGAAATTGACGATGATATCTTCGATAAACTCATAGGTTTCTATCTCTCCATATTCGTTGAGTGGTGGGAAATAGCCCTCTGAAAAATAATGTCCATCCTTTACTACAGAAATATAATGTCTACCAATAGGAACTTCTACTTCGTACTTTCCTTCACTATCTGTACGGATAATCCCTCCTGCATTGTCTCTTCCATAGTCTCCATCTACCAAGATGAGTGCATCTTGTACAGGTACATTAGTGTTGTAGTAGGTTGCTTGTCCGCTTACCGTAAAAGAAGAAATGTCGGTAAAGTCTAGTCCGTTCTGTGTTTTAGCACCATCCCCTATATACACCGTTCTAGAATTAGGCTCAAAGGCATGTTGCCCAATAGAAGGTGTTACACGGAAAATTTCTCCACTAGAAGAGTATGGGATATAGCTTACCGTATAATCACCATATTCGTCTGTAGTCCCTTTGATCCCTAACTGATTGACAGAAAGTATGTCATCAGAAAAGCTGGTTTCATTCACAAAAGCACCATCATGTCTGTTGTATTCGTCATCGGTTTGCGAAGCATCATACAGATGAGACCCCACGCCTTCATCACATCGGTAATAAACAATCAAACCATCTTCTGTGCCGTTGAGTAGTCGGTTGTAGTTTTCCGCCACTTCTTCTGCTGTGCGGGCTATATTCCATATCTTAAATTCGTCTACATTCCCTTTGAAATAATCTCCATCTAAGGCTTTTCCCAAGAGTAATCTTTTCGTTCCAAGGTATGGGCTTTCAGAAGAGTCACTAGCAACCAATTCTCCATCTTTGTAGATAAATCTGTTATCTCCTGAGGTTGCTTCCATATCATACACACACGCCCAGTGATGCCATTCTTGATCTGCTTCTATCGTAAGGTTTACTGCATTTCCTTTGAAAGCCATCTTAAATTTGGTGGTGTTTTGAAAACCGATATGAATATCCATATTGTCTGCATTGGTATACTCTGCTCCCAAGATGTAAGACTTATTATTGTCTCCCGTTCTTTCATTTTTTGCCCAAAACTCTACCGTGAAAGAAGTATTCGTAATGGAAACATTAGTATCTATTTCTATGTAATCATTCGACCCATCAAAGGCTACACTATGTCCTGTCTGTCCGTCTTGCTTTTCAAAATTAACGCTTACTCCTTCTACAGCATTTCCACCTTCGTACTCTATATGTCCATTAGCGACACCATAAGGCATCGTAAAGCCTATGTCAATCCCTTCATTGGTGTAAATGGTATTGTCTTCACAAGCAGCTTCTCCTACAATTTTATAATTATAAAGAGTACCACCCAAAGCAGTTTCATCTACATAGATCAAATCATTGTCTAGTATCTTGATCAAGCTAAAATTATTATTATCTGCTTTTGATCGGTAAAGTCTAAAACGGTCAATGTTAGAAAGACTACCATCCAGCTCCCACTCTACATGTACCGCGTCAGGGTAATAGCCCTTTGATGCTTCTGTAGCTGTGATAGCCCCAGAGAGGTCTGTACTAATATTTCCCGTCAAATCTGTCGTAGCAAATACGCCTTCGGTAGCACACTCATTGATAGCACCGATAGTATAACTATAGGTCTGACATAGTTGTAAGTCGTCATCGTCGTAGTTGGTTGTTCCCAAAGCAATATCATAGCTCACTTCGTCTCCACCGTCAAACTTACTTCTTTTGAGTACCCAGCTATCGGCATTATTATCTGTCGGGTTTTTCCATTCTAGTTTTAATTGTTTATTGTTGAGGTCTTGGGTAATGGTGGCATCTACTGGAACAGAAGGTGGTACTGAGGTAAAACCAGTTTCTACCGTAGAAACTGGTCCTGCAACACTACAGCCGTTGTCATCTGTACCACTAGCGTACACTCTGTAGTAAAGATTAGTTTCTATGTCTTGATTGTCAGCTGTATAATTGGTCGTACTGCCACCAATCTCATCAAGCTCTGTTACATTAGAAGAAAAGCCAGTATTGGTTGCTCTTTCTATAGTCCATGCTGGAGGAGTAGCTCCATCAGTAGTCCAATCTAAGTCAATGCTTTGGTCACAGTTGTCTGTAGAAGCTGTAAAATCTATGGGAGCATTGAATTGCTCTGTTATCGTTCCATAATCACTATAGATCACATCATCAGAAAAATATTCTACTCCATCAATTTTCCAGTAAGTCTGTAATAAGTAACGATGTTTGTCTCCAGAGCTTACGTCTGTATCTGTAACGCTACTGCCAGTACCAGTGTATAGTACTTTGCCGTCCGACTCTCTAGTTACACGGTAATATACATCACTTTCATTCTCATAGCCCCATGAAGAACTTTCAAAGTCAGACCAAGTTACATCAATATCTGAGGTTTGACAGTCATTAGCAGAAAAAGAAATGTTAAATTCACTATCATCAAAGCTAGGAGGTTTTATAGCTGCATTATGAGAAGAAACAATCCCCACATCAGAATCTTCAATGGTAGCATCGTACTCTGTTCCCGCAGGAGAGCGATCTTCAAACTTCTTATCGCTACCGCTACCTGTAGATTCTGTACCGTGGTAATATCTTATTAAGTCATTCCAGTGAGGGTGAGATTTATTAACTTCTTCATCATAATATTTAGCGATCTCAGAAGCAGAAAGCTGAGCGTCCCACACTCTGATTTCACTCACGTACATTTTACCTCTTCTGTCATCGTTGACAGATTTTCCTCCTATCTCACATTTTCCATCTCCATCGGATGCAAACATGGTTTCTAGTTGACTGCCATCATGCGTATTGGTTTGTGAAACAGCCAACTCTCCATCAATATAGACCTTTACAGCACTACCGTTGTTTACGGTGAAAGCGACATGATGCCATTGATTGTAAAAAGTAGGTGCGCTAAAACCACTATTATAGCCCTCATGCCAATCCCAGTTGTCGTTACTCCCTCCTCCTTTTTCTGGGATACCTCTCGTTTCAAATTGCCATGTGTTGTCATCGTTTTTATGTTCATCCCCTCTATAGGACACACAGAGAACACTGTTTCCACTTTCTAATCGAAAAAAGTTGAAATCACCATCATTTGCCAAAAACATCCAAGCTTCAATGGTGAATGCTCCATCTTCTATACCTAGAAGATTGCCAGAACCTTCATGGTTCATAACAATATATCGAGCAT
>WTJX01000213.1 GCA_011524675.1 Cytophagales bacterium | reverse complement strand
ACTACATATTGAATGGTTCACCAAATTTTTACGCATTGTAGTAGTTAGTCAGTTTCCGCTTGTTGAGAAAGCCAATAAGTAGTTTAGCTAACTGTATAATAGTAAGGCATGTTTAGTACTTTTCTTTTATAGGGGGCTGTGAGTGATAGAGGCGGAGAACGCTCAACACTATTGATGCAACGTATATATAAGAGCTAATTTGAGAAGATGACTGGTGAGAAACGCCCTGGACATCGTAAAGTAGAATTAATAGAAGGCTTTGCATGACTAAGGTTTTGTGCTTAGTCATGACTTCGAAAACTTTAAAACCAAAGTTTACTGATTGTAAATGAGGCTTTCGAAATTTTGTATAACACTGAAAAAATGCAAATGATGGTTTTGCAAAGCCTTCTCAAAGTAAAAACAGCACGATTACTTGATAACAAAATTAAAACCTCTTTCTAAGAGTTCGTTATATTTATCATCATCAAACTCATAATAGAAAGCTCCTTTTTTAGAGAAATGTTTCTCTTTTTCATCTAGCTTTCTCAATACGCCCATATCAAGAATCCTTCTACTAAAGTTCCTTTTATCAAGGTCTGTTTCCAAGATAAGATCGTATAATGATTTGAGTTGAGGGATGGTAAACTTTTTTGGAAGAAGTTTAAAGCCTATAGGCTTAGTCATCGCTCTTACTTTTAATCTCCTTTTGGCTTCTTTGACCATGACATCATGATCGAAAATAAGTGGAGGAATTTCGCCCACTGGAAACCACTCTGCACCAAATTCTTTGGATATCTTTTTGTCGTGTTCAGCAATATTGATTAAAGCAAAGTAAGCAATGGAGATAACCCTTTCGGTATCTGTATCTCTACCTACTTCGGTAAATGCCCTCAACTGCTCCATATAAATTTCGTCGAGTCCAGTAAACTTTCTTAACACCTCATTTGCTGTTGCTTCTGTTTCATTTTCTGGATCAACAAAACCTCCCATGAGAGACCACTTTCCTTTGTGTGGCTCTCTATCTCTGTTGACAAGTAGTAGTTTTAGTTTTCGATCTTGATCAAAACCAAACACTATACAGTCAACGGCTACTAACATTTTTTTTGCCTCAGAATAGTTCGTTTGTATCATACAATAAGAGTGTTTTTGACGCTAATTTTGCTAAGATAATAGTTAGGCTTTCTATTTACAAATTAGATAAATTATATTCTTGGTGTAGAAATCTTCTTTAAACGTGATTTTTTAAATTGAGAAATTGTCAGAGATATTTCATAGGCACCTAAGCCTTGGGATGAGCTACGAAGGTTGGAGCCATTGAGGTCATAACTAAAACCAAAGGTTAAGTTATTATTATGCAGCCCTGTCATGAAGATAAATGAATCTGAGAAACGATACCAAGAGCCAATGAGAAACTCTGTTTCTCTAGTAAAAACATTAGTACCATAAGGTACTACTTGATAAGAAAGATACATCCCAGCATTGATGTGACGTACATCTCCTTGCTGAATGAAAAGCGAGTTTGGAGAGAGCTTAAATTTATCTTTGATCTTCCATTCCATCCCTGCATGTAAGCGTATTTGCCTTGGAAGCGTACTCTCTATTTCACTCAAAAATGATTCGTTCGGTGTATTGAGGTGATACACGGCACCACCGATATGGTAATTTAAATTTCTTTTCAACGATGTTTTCGCTCCATTATAGCTTATCAAAAAGCCAGCATTAAAGTCTGGATACATATTATTTTGTACCAAATCAAGATCAGACTCCCCTACCACTGTAGATACATAACCTACAAAAGGTTGGTATTGAGAACCCCACTGCAAATCTGTCAAATCCACCTGTTTTTGTACCAATCCCCCTTGTATCCCAAAAGATAAAATGGTTGACTTACCATCATACGAAATAGGGAAATTAAAAGCATAAGAAAGATAGGCCCCTAACGTTTTGAAGTTACCCTCTCCTGCATTATCATTATAGACAGAGATACCTACTCCCCCATCATGTTTGTTGGTAATGCTTGATTCTTTGATGAATGGAATAATGACAGATACTTGACTTGTTTTGTAGGGTATGACAGCACTTTTTGCTTGTGTTCTATAATTAGTACTTACGGTAGTCGCCGTTTCAGAGGCAGAAAGAGCAGGATTCAAAAATAATTTCGCTGAAAAATACTGGTTAAAAAACGCATCTTGAGCTTGAACTTTTCCAAAAAAAGCAATTATAAAAAATACTAGAAGAAGTTTTTTATTAACGGTTATAGACATGCTTATACCAAAAAGTAAGAGTATTTTATATGCAAAGTTACTCTAATTTGCTAAAATGGTAGCGTAAACACAAACCTTTCGTTGAAAAAATATCAACAGAAGCAAGAGACAAAAATAACCACCCAACTATTATAGATGAAAGGTCTAGGTTTTTCGTATCAAACTAAAAGTTATCATTCTTTTACTCATCATTATTATTTTCTCCCTACTTCTACTTTACGAAGTTAGGGCGTTCCCCCTTCGGGTCGGGCTATCCGCTGTATCTTTTTTGCCCTTTGAGGGGCAAAAAAGGATGCCGCTTCTATCCCTAACGCATAAAAAATCAA
>WTJX01000120.1 GCA_011524675.1 Cytophagales bacterium | reverse complement strand
GAGACTGGGTAGAAGTAAATAGCGCAGAGGGCGTAAGCTTCGTAGGCTACGACGAATTATCTTCTCAGTCTAAGATATCCAAATACAGAAAAGTAGTAGTCAATAAAAAAGAGTTATACCAAATAGTACTCGACAAAACACCTTTCTACGCAGAAGGAGGGGGGCAAGTAGGAGATACAGGTGTATTGTTAGCCGAGGACATCAAGATACCGATCATCAATACCAAAAAAGAAAATGACCTCATCGTACATTTTACTACTAAAGATGATTTTACAAAAATAGCCTTGGAAGGAAAAACCTTTGAGGCTAAGGTCAATGTAGAAAAAAGAAAACAGACAGAGAATAACCATACGGCGACACACTTGTTGCAGTCCGCACTCAGAGAGGTGTTGGGAGACCATATCGCACAAAAGGGATCGCTAGTAAACGAAAAACTATTGCGTTTTGATTTTTCGCACTTTTCTAAGATGACAGAAGAAGAAATACAGCAAGTAGAACAAATAGTCAATGAAAAAATACGTCAAAACATTTCTTTACAAGAAGACAGAGCCATCCCTATACAGCAGGCGATAGACGCAGGAGCAACCGCTCTCTTTGGCGAAAAATACGGCGATACCGTACGTATGATAACCTTTGATGCAGACTACTCCAGAGAGCTTTGTGGAGGGACACATGTAGCAGCCACAGGAGCTATTGGACTATTCAAAATCAGTGCAGAAACATCCGTAGCAGCAGGAGTGAGGAGAATAGAAGCCATCACAGGCATAGAAAGCCAAAAAAGAGTATATGAGCAAGAGCAATTATTGAAGTCTATTAAAGAGCTATTGAAAGCACCAAAAGACATTACCCTTGCCATCAAAAACCTAGTGAACGAAAAGGCACAGCTAGAGAAAAAGGTACAAGAGTTTAGTCTAAAGCAAATAGGTGAGCTAAAGCAAAACTTGATTCAAGCGATAGAAGACCGCAAAGGCATGAACGTACTCATACAGAAAGTAGATTTGCCCGATGCCGACGCATTGAAAAAGCTAGCCTTTGAATTGAGAAACCAGTTTGACGCTTTGTTCTTGGTGTTAGCAGCTAACATCAACGACAAACCAATGGTAGGAGTGATGTTTGCAGACGAGCTAGTCAAAGAAAAGCAATTACACGCAGGAAACTTAGTACGTGATCTTGCCAAGTCTATCAAAGGAGGAGGAGGAGGACAGCCATTCTTTGCTACGGCAGGAGGAAAAGATGTCAGCGGACTAGAAAAAGTGATCGAAGAAGCAAATAAGTATGTAGAGAGCTTGTAAGCTTCTATTTGGCAAAGTACAAATGTTTTAGCTTTTTTATGTCTTTCACTAAACACGTACTGTGGTAAAAGCTAAAAGCCGTTAGCCCTTAGCTTTTGGCTTTTAGCTTTTTTTACGTTCTAGGATTTAGTTGAATGTAGTAGGTTCATTAATCACTATCAAAGCTAGCGAGAAAGGCTTTAACAAGTTTACAACAACAAAGGTCGTAAGTCATCGCGAGAGTAGCGACGCCTGCCTGCCGCACTGTGTACGCCGAAGGAGGAGGCACGGCGATCTAGAATGATAAGCTAGACTTTTTCATATCCTCACATCTTTGGCTAAGCCTATTACTTTTGCATGGTGGTTTTTTAAAAGTGTATTCCACTTTTAACGTCCCTATGTCTTTAAGTCTTTACGTGCCTACGCCAATACGTCTTTAAAGCGAGTCCATAGTCTATGAGTTTTTAATAGTTAGTTGAATTATTAATCACTAACCGTTAAACACTAATCACTGCTTTTCACTCATCACACATAATGCATAACTCATAACCCAACACTAATCATTAATCACTATCAAAGCTAGCGAGAAAGGCTTTAACAAGTTTACAACAACAAAGGTCGTAAGTCATCGCGAGAGTAGCGACGCCTGCCTGCCGCACTGTGTACGCCGAAGGAGGAGGCACGGCGATCTAGAATGATAAGCTAGACTTTTTCATATCCTCACATCTTTGGCTAAGCCTATTACTTTTGCATGGTGGTTTTTTAAAAGTGTATTCCACTTTTAACGTCCCTATGTCTTTAAGTCTTTACGTGCCTACGCCAATACGTCTTTAAAGCGAGTCCATAGTCTATGAGTTTTTAATAGTTAGTTGAATTATTAATCACTAATCACTGCTTTAAAAATCTTATTACACTCATAAAATCATTGATTTTTAACTCATTTACTGGGGAATCTCCAAGGGCGAAACCGCTCAACACTAAGAATGTAACTGATTGATAATTAGTTTTTTACAAAAATACGTCATAGGTAGCGTAGAGACGCAATGCATTGCGTCTCTACAATACATTGCGTCTCTACGGAATAAAAAACCAATTTGAACGTATCCGTAGAGACACCCAATTTGGGTGTCTCTACATAAAAACGCACCCTCGATGCGAACAAAAAATGTATATCCAATACATTAGGAACAATCATCAATAAATAGAAAGGCACAAACTATCAACTATCACAGTTCCCCTCTTTAATCCCCTCCCGCAAACGGGCTCGTTGCTAAAAACAGACTAAGGTCAGTTTTCTTAAC
>WTJX01000643.1 GCA_011524675.1 Cytophagales bacterium | reverse complement strand
GAATTAGATCTTTCTAATTTCTCTATAGCACTCATTTTCCGAACATAAACTTCCATCATCTACTTTTTTAAAAGAAAAACCTGCTTTTATACAGCGTTAAGCCCCGTGTGTGTGTGTTTCAAAAGTTGTGAAACACGTTAGACATCATTAGTCTTAGTCAAAAAACAACGGTCAATTACATTTGTATCAATCAAAATTATACATTTTAAATTTAATATACTTATGAAAAAGACAATATTCTCAATGTTTACCATACTATGTTTCAGTACATTTTTCGGTCAAACACTATACCGCTCTGTTGACATTTCTAGCTTAGCTACGGGCAGCGCTAATACCATTAACGCTTTATCTACACAAGAGATTATCCCCTCACAAGATTCTATTTTAATAGAAGTAAGCTTAACAGATGGTTCCGTTACTCCAGATGAAAATGACACCCATGTAGATACACTCGTACTACAAGAGTTTTTGAGTAGACTGTATACCATTGAAAACACTAATGATGAGTTTGCCTCCATGAAGTGTTACAACCGTTTTTCTTCTTTTGAATTTTCCATTAACTCATTAGGCGATGCTGCTAGTTATAATGGCGCTCAAGAATTCACTCCCTCACAGTCTGGCTTTAATCTAAAGTTTGTAGAAGGACAAACAGATACCCTTGTCTTATTAAATACTTCTAATCAAGGTATTTATATAAGACTATTTCAATTAAAGAAAACGTTTTTAGGACATGTTATTTCTGATGTTGCACCAGACTTACTCAATCAAGACAATATCTTAACGATCACTAACCCTGTAAAAGATAAACTATTGACAATTAATTTTTTATCTGACTTGAGTATTGACTTAGAACTTATCTCTTTGGAAGGGCAGCTAATCAAGCGTAAAACTGTCTCACCGAATGACAATCTACTCGACTTATCTGAACTTGATGCAGGCATGTACTTGATAAGAGAAGTTAGTAGTAATAGTAACCGCTTAATTATGGTAGAATAAAACTCCCTTAAAGAAGAACAACATGTATTTCATTCATAATAAACACATATTGTTCTTCGCCTTAGCTCTCTTACAGCTAAGAGATACATCTTGACCTCTTTGTAAATCCTAGCTTTTTTATCATGCTAACAACATTCCTACAACCTTACTGAAGTCTCCTTAAACTTCGTGAAGTAGAAATAATTGATCCAGCTAAAACATACTTAGGAATAAGCTAAATAACTTGAAGAATGATTGACTTGTCTGTATTTTTACGTCTAGAAAAGAGGCTTATAAATTTTGCGTATGCTGAATTTGAAAATTTAGAAACTTCAAAGATCGAAATCTCGGAGCTTTTTTGAAAAGTCACGAACGCTAGTAACAAACTATTAAATTATCCGTCTAACATTTGGAGAACATAATTTATAACTAGATATAGTAAAGCAAAAACTAAATTACTGCTGAATAGTACGAAGTACAAAGCACCAAGTACCACGATAAGGAAAGCATTTAAAAAGATAGTGTGCTAACTTTTTAGTACTCAAACTACTTAAAAGAAACCATTCTTGGTACTTTGTACTTAATGCAGGCTTTTGTAAAAAGCAGAATAATGGAATTTTAATGTAAACTAGCGTATTATCTACTACATATACTTGAATATCCAAAAAGACAAACACTAAAACACATGAGATACATCTTTATCATCTTATCAGCACTCATCTTTACCACCTGTAAACCTACATCAAAAGCGTCAGCAGAAAGTAGCAGCATGCCCAATATTGTTTTTCTATTGGCAGATGACTTAGGCTATGGAGAGTTGGGTTGTTATGGTCAAAAGAAAATAAGCACTCCAAATTTAGATGCACTAGCAAAGAAAGGAATGAGGTTTACAAACTTCTATGCTGGAAATGCTGTTTGCTCACCTTCAAGAGCAGTATTGATGACGGGTAAAAAAGCAAGCCATAATACCATAAGAGGAAATAGTGGTTATTTCTCTTCTGATGACCGATGGATGAGGGTGTCTTTGAATAAAAACGATAAAACGATAGCAGAAACATTAAAGGAGAAGGGTTATCAAACTGCTTTTTTTGGGAAATGGCATCTAGGAAATGCAGATGACCTAAGTACTTGGGCGTATGCGAGAGGTTTTGACTATGCTGCTCAAGAACAGTGGGCAATGAGGAATGGACAAAAGAGTTTCACCCAAGATATGGAATACATCAACGGACAGCAAGACTCTCTTTTTTATGACTATAAGCAATGGGAGAGTAAAGATCAATTCCGTACGTCTATGGCGATCAGACAGTTAAAAAAGATGAAAAAAGATCAACCTTTCTTTTTGTTTATGTCGTATAGAGCACCCCATGGTCACGAAAGAATTATTGGCAATACAACGATGTACAAAGATAAAGGATGGCCAGAAGTGGAGCGCATGCATGCAGCCAAAATCACGCTTTTGGACAGGGAAATTGGTAGATTGTTGACAGAACTTGAGAAAACAAAAAAACTTGAAAACACCTTGGTCATCTTTACTAGTGATAATGGTCCACATCACGAATGTGGGCATAATGCTCGTTTTTTTGATAGCAATGGACAACTC
>WTJX01000743.1 GCA_011524675.1 Cytophagales bacterium | reverse complement strand
GTGTCGTAGAGTGTACTTGGTTCATGAGGAATTTGTTGAACGAGAGGAAGCCCTACGTGACGGCCGTTGTGTGTAGCGACTAGCCCGGTTGGTCATAGATCACAGCGTTGTTGACTTGGGCGAAATAATCGTTTAGATCGAATCCCTCTTCTTCCACGTTATGGATCAGCGGTAGGGAGAGGCCGAAATCGAGTCGGAGCTTGGCTTCGAGTGAGAGATTTGTGCCGATGTCGGTCCCTGTGTAACGGATATGGTAATTGTCTTTGGCACTGGCCCGATCGATCGTGATAGGGATTAGGATGAGCGGGGCGTGGCGGATGGTGTCGGCCGTTTCTTTGTCTCGCCAGCGGAGCATGCCTAGTGCGAGGTAGAGAATATTGATCCCTTGTTCTTCGATGTAGGCGCGGGCGGTGTAGTAGGTGTTGTGCAGGCGTTTTTCTAGGTCGGCCGCGTTATGTGCGGTCTTGACCGGCCGCTCTTTGCTTCGTTTGCGCGTTTTTTGGTCGCTATGGGTGAAAAACGCTCGGCCCTGTTGCTCGACGAGCCATTGGAACAAGGTGCTGGGGCTCTCTTGGATAATCGTAAGACCACGCGCTTTGAGCGGCCGGTAGTTGAGGAGCGGATTGCGTAATCCGAGATAGAGGAGTTCTTTGCGGGCTTGTTCGAGTTGGCTGGAAACGTCATGCATGGCTCTATTTTATAGAGAATTTGTTTTTTTTAAAGTCAAACAAACTGCGTTGCCGTGTGATGGGTGGGTAAAAAACTCCAATAATAACGAATGGGTTCTTTGACCGGTGATGATGTGCTTGAGTAGTACCTAAAAAGAGGTGAATATCTTTGTTTCCAGACAGGAATTCTTGCTCATATTTTTTACGTACCTGTTGTTTTGCAATTTCTTCATCTCCATTTGCTCTCCTGAGACAATTCCAATAAAGTGCGCCAATTTCCCAGTCTTCAATCATTAGCTTTCTTGGCTTTTTATCACCCTCGGTAATGAACCGATAGTAAAATTTATAGGGGATTTTACGTACGATGTTGAATTCTGAGCTTTTGTTTTTGTGCATACTAAATAGGCTCATTTGTTTAAGTTCTTGTTGTTTTTGTGAACTCCATTCTCGATCATCATCTTCAATAACAAAATCTACTATCTCTTTGGGTTTTAAGGTTGCTAGCGATTTCCATCGATTTTTTTCTTTGGCATGAGAAATTAGCTCATTCATGGAATGATAGACTTCTTTTAGAGCATACTTTTTTCTCTCTCTCCAATTGTCTTTTGTATCGACTTTGCTGATATGCTTGATAGGTTCCTCAAATCCACGCTTTGGTCTATAGCTTTCAGGGCGAAAATCTCGGTGATTTCTTACCAAATCTAACTCGATCCATGTATATTTTCGATATTGTTCCTCATAGGGCAACGATCTAAAGGGAATCGGGTAGATGCGAATCCATTTACCATTCTCTAAAAAGCCTGCATTGCAAACAAGCTCTTCATATTTTTTTGATGGGATAGGGTAGGTTTTTACACTAATTAAGACTTTTGCATTTAGTATTTCCTCTGGTAGATACATTGTGACCTCAAATATGCTGTATTTTTGCTTTAAAATTTGGAAGCAACTCTATGTTGTTTACTATTTTATGTCGATGACAAGAACAATAATCTGCTTCAAAGCAAGTGAGCGCAATTCTACCATGCTCATTAAGTAAATTTTGTATTTTTGATAAAAATTCTTTATTTTTGATCAATGTTGTTTGTTCATAGATATCGAATAGTTGTTTATATTGTTCTTGCGATTCCAGATTCGTTCTTAGGTGCGAATCAATGCCTAATTTAGGCATATGAATGTATTTGATATTTAAACGAGAGACATACTTTTCTAAAGTTTTTCCAGAAAAGCCATGTTTACGTGAGTATGCATTTTTCCTTACATCTATTAGTAATTTTACATCATTTGTTGTTAGTCTGTGTAGATAGTTATCTATGGAAGCTCCTTCATATCCGATTGTAAACAAAACTTTACATTGATGATTTGTTACGTCTTCAATTTTCTCTATTTCTTCTTTGTCGAGAATAGAATCGAGAATTTCACTATTCTGTGTATAACTTGGATAAGATAAGTACGTATGACGTACAAGGTCAGTCCCCCTTATTGACGCCATAGATTTGATAAATACTAACAATTGCTCCTTGTCTCGTTTTTTTAACTGGTTTAGAAAAGAGTTTTGAGTTTTTATCTCAAAGTGATCTACATTTTTTAGTAGTTCCAAATCGACTAGCTTGTTTTTGTCGACATATGTCATTAAGCTGAAGGGGCCATATTTATAAGGGAAAAAGTCATAAAAGTTTTTATTATTATTTTTACAGAATAAAAACATTAATTTTTGTAAATCTGTTTTTCCTAGAGTCCCACCAAATCCCTCAACTAGGGATAAAAGAATTTTTTGGCGATAAAATAACCTCATGATGTTATGTGCTCATTCCTTTGGTTTGTGATTGTTAGTAAAAATATACCAAAAAAGAACAAATGTTTCAATTCTGATTTCTTGTGTATTATATATCGTTAGAATACGCTGTACATGTAG
>WTJX01000591.1 GCA_011524675.1 Cytophagales bacterium | reverse complement strand
GTAAGACACATTGAAATGAATAAATAAATGCTTTCATAACGATTGATATACCAAAAATTAGTGAATAAAGAAGGTTATTGTATTTGGTCAATGCTTTCCAATATTCCCTTAAGACCTAAAACGATTATATTAACAATAGACCACTACTTTCGTTGAATGATTTCTCATTTTTTCGCCAAAAAACTTAATCTTAGTACAGGGATTCCGGGTTTAAAAATAAAAAATCAAAAAACAATAAATTTTGAGGGAAGTCTTCCTTCATTTTTCCTAAAAAGTATAACTTTAGGAAAGAAAGGAGTTTAAGTGATAGAAAAGGAAGACTTTCCTAGTTAAAAGCGGAATCCCTGAATCTTAGTATCTATTTGGTAAATATAGGTGCTGTGTGAGTATGAATTATAGGATAAAGTAAAAAGTAGGAAGTGGAAGGTAAAACGCTTTGGAGCTTTAATGTCAGGGGTTAAAAGAGCTGATAACTCAAAACCAAAAACTCCAAGGGAAAAGGTATATTTCCTTGGAGTCTTTTATTTTATGTGCTTACATAGTGTATGAGAAGCCTAGTCCAAATACTTGCTTGAACTGTACTCTAGGTGCACCTATATTTCCTTCGCTATCTACAAAGTCTATGTCTTTATCATAGATCAACTGTGTCAATAGGTTTGCACTCAAATATTTGTTGATTTTCATGACAATGGCATTTTCCCAGTTAACATCAATATCACCAAAGTTTTCTACATAGTTGGTGAAGAATTCAGCTTTTGATTCCCAATTTACGTTTTTGACTACTTCTTTATTGAAGTTTAGCTTTAGGAACGTACCCGCTTCAAACCTCCATGAGCTTCCATCTTCTAGACCATAGCTTGTTTCGTCTATAGTATCGCTTGCTACGATAGTGTTTTTATTGGTCAAGGGAGAGAAATATACTGAAAAGTAGTCTATTGGCTTATACTCCAAACCGATAGTAACAAAAAGATAAGCAGGTGCTGCAAATTGTGAGATGATGGCTGTTTTTTCATTGTTGTCGTCAAAGGTAAATCCTTTGGCAAACTGAGACTTAAAGTTCATAAATGTTGAAAAAGACAACTTCTCATTGTTAAATGCTCTATTGTACTGAGTGATGGCATCAATCTTATCATCACTTTTTCTGAGTCCTGTGTTTTCTTGATCCAAAAAACCAAAACCTACTTCTAGAGAGTTGCTCCACGAATGTTTATCTTTTTTTAGATTGGCAAATGCCTTAGCATACAAGCTAAGCGCTAGTGAGTTTTGACCACCAGCTGCCCAGTTGGTTAGACTGGTTTGTGTGAAAGTAGCTGTCGTTTTCAATCCTTTTGTCCAAGGACTTTTTGGAGCTTCTTTTTTTTCTTCTTGTGCAAATGATGCAACTACGGTTGCAAACAATACGGAGGTTAGAATTATTTTTTTCATCTGTTTATATATGTTTTAAGTTTTACGTTATAAGTTTTGATGTATGAGTTAAACTCACGCTCAGCGTGCTTAAATTATCTGTTTTATATATTATATAGTACGTTCCTCTGAAAAACACTAAACTTTTAACGTATAGCCTTTAACTTTACCGTTGTAAAGCTAACAAAAACATAAAGATGTTTTTAAAAGATCTGTTCTTTGTATTGAACTTATGGGTAAAAAGCAGGTTATTAAAGTTGAACGTACACTCTTGGTAAACCAGATATTGGACTTATAAAAACAAAAATATGGCAGCCTCAAAACGAATCTCCATCACACAAGCTATAAGTTATCTTTCTTATGCTTTTATCCTCATAGGAGGAATAAACCTTATACTATCATTGATATCAGGCAAGTTTGGCTCTGGCTTACTTCCCATCCTCTTAGGACTTGTTTTCTATTATTTGAGCAAAAATGTGTCTTATGAATCTAAGAAAGGACATACGATCTTACTGATCGTTATTAGTAGTGTATGTTTTTTGTTTGTCATTACTTTCTTTGCGGTTTTGTCATCTAGCCCTTGGAGCAATAAGCTATATTCGCATATCATTTTGTCGCTCATGCTTATATACACTATGGTAAAACTACTTAGATCGTTTATATATCAGTATGTCAACACGAGCAGAAAATAGTTTTTTTTCTCAACATTGTTTCTACTTTTGTAGCATAAAACAAAGATACAGTCATGTTTGATGTAAATGAATATTTTGAAGGGAAGGTGAAATCTATCGCTTACCAAAATGAAAGTGGTCAATACACCGTTGGGGTAATGGCTCAAGGAGATTATGAATTTGGTACTAGCTCAAATGAGGAAATGACCGTTGTAGAAGGTAAACTTACCATCTTATTTGAAAATGAAACCGAATGGAAAATTTTTGATAAGGGAACAAGTTTCAACGTAAGCAAGGGCGACAAATTTAAGGTGAAGGTAGAAGAACCTACTTCTTATTTGTGCCGCTATTATTAGAAGGCTTTGCAACTAAGCAGTGTGTCAGGTGCACTAGAGTCAATATGTAGTGACGAAAATGCAGAATGACGAAAATACAAATAGCAAATCACAAAAATCAAAATTTTGTGATTTGTTGCTCCCCACTAGCTGTCTCTTCGCTAAAAAAAGGCTAATGTCTATTTTCTTAACGATTCAACCCTGTGATTTTTGGATTTAATGAAACACACTGGTAATTAAGTAGTCGTCCAAAAATACTTAGTGAGTAACAAAAACACGTCATAGTTAATAAGGCTTTCTTTTGTCTTACGTCTTAGAGTCTAAGAATCTCAAAGTCTAAAGATCTTAAAGGCTAAGAATCTTAGTTTTAGAGTTCTTTTTCTATCAAATAGTCATTCCTATTAGGATTGTTAAGAGAAACCATTTCACCTACAAAGCCAGCAAGGAATAGCTGAGTGCCTATGATGAGTAGTGTCAAGGTTACAAAAAACAAAGGTTGGTCTGTCAGTTCTCTTTGTATTTTTTCGTTCATGAACCATTTGGAGTAAATGATATTCCAACTAAGCTTCAAAAAAGAAACGATCGCAAAAAAGCTAAAGATAGAGCCTAAGGATCCAAAGAAGTGCATGGGCTTCTTTTTGAAACGGGACACAAAGGTGATAGACATCAAATCTAAAAAGCCGAAGATAAAACGCTCTAAACCAAACTTTGAAACGCCATATTTTCGTTCTCTATGAATGACTACCTTTTCGGTAATTTTTTTAAACCCACTCCTCTTAGCGATAACAGGGATGTACCTGTGCATCTCTCCATATACTTCTATGCTTTTTACAAGTTTGTAATTATAAGCTTTGAGACCGCAATTAAAATCATGCAGTCTTATACCTGACATGATGCTGGTAACGAAGTTAAAAAACTTTGAAGGGATGGTTTTTGAGATAGGGTCGTATCTTTTTTTCTTCCAGCCAGAAACCAAATCGTAGCCATCGCTTTTTATCATTTTATATAGCTCCGGTATTTCGTCGGGGCTGTCTTGGAGGTCTGCATCCATCGTGATGACTACTTCTCCTTTTGCCGCTTGAAAACCTGTATTGAGCGCAGCAGATTTGCCATAGTTTCGCTGAAACTTAATGCCTTTAATATCATTGTTCTTTGAATGGAGTTGTTCTATGACTTCCCACGTATTGTCTGTAGAACCATCGTCGATAAACAAAACTTCATAAGAGAAGTTGTTTTCTCTCATTACTTTCTCTATCCAAGAAGCAAGCTCTGGGATGGACTCATCTTCATTGAAAGCAGGAACTATGACACTAATATCAAGCATTTATCTTCTAAATAAAACGGAAAAAAATATGATGGTTACTAAGTTAGAGAAAAAATTTAATATAAACTTCTGTATAACCAAAGACAACACAGTAATATTTTTAATTTCTTCCGTAGTCTTGGCGTAACTTTCTGCATTGAGCTGTTTGATGAACTCTTCTTTGTTAGCGAGGTGAGATGCTAAAAAGGTGTCCATGCATTGCTCAAAAAAAGAAAAGTCTATGAAGGTAACATAAACAAACAAGATGATGGAGGACAATAGACAGCACCAAAACAATACCTGAATACCTAGTGTGAGTCCTTGCCAAAAGCGGAGTGCACCATTATTGAGCTTGTCTCTAAAAAACTTAAGGATGAGCGCAATGAAGATGGAAGGTATCCAAAAGTCAAAAAGATATACTTGATCACATGCGGGTGAATCCATCATGTAAAACACAAAGAAATAAAGACATTGACCAATAGCTCCTGCTATGCCTATTTTGAGGCTTAAATCAAAAAAATATTTTTTAAACATCTGCTATATACTTGTTTTTATCTTTGACGGTTGCCAATACTTTGCCTTGCACTTCCTGCCCATAGAGGGGAGAGTTTTTTGACAAGGAAAAAGAAGTACTGGCGTTGTATTTCCATTTTTTTGTAGGGTCAAAAGCGGTAAGGTTAGCCTGTTCGCCTTCTTTGATGCTTGGTACTTGTATGCCTGCTAGTTTTCTAGGCTTCTCTACCAATGTGCTGTACAGGCTATCCCACGAGAATTTCTTTTGTGCTTGCAATAACATAGGCAGCACTGTTTCTAGGGTGTTCATTCCAAAGTCTGCAAGATCAAACTCAAGTTTTTTACACTCTTCGTCCAATGGAAGGTGGTTCGATGCGATCACGTCTATGGTTCCGTCTTCTACTGCCTGCCATAGTGCGTCTTGGTCTTCTATGCTTCGCAAGGGAGGGCTTACTTTGGCGTTGGTATCGAAGTAAGCGAGTTTGCTTTCATTGAAAGCTAAGTGAGAAACAGCTACATCAGAAGAGAGCTGAAGCCCTTCTTTCTTAGCCTCTCTGATAAGCGCGATCCCTTCTTTGGTAGAGATATTGGACAAATGAAGCCTTCCGCCAGTATAGCGCAAGATTTCTATATCACGGTTGATTCTAATGGTTTCGTGAAAACTGGGCGTAGATTTGAGTCCATTGATGGTGCTGTACTTACTTTCGTGTACTTGACAGCCTTCGGCAAGTTTTTCGTCTAATGGAAAATCTATCGTTAGGTTGTCTGCCAGTTGGTTGTACTGTAATGCTTTGACTAAAACTGTAGGGTTAGCAATGGTTTTATAGCCATCTCCAAAAACTTTTGTTCCTACAGTGGTTAAGTCCAGTATTTCCGTGAGCTCCTTTCCTTCGGTATCTTTGGTGAGTGCGCCTATGGGGTATAAGCTGGTAACGCGCTGCTCATTATTACTTTTGAGGGCACGAATGGTTTCTTTGTTTTGTATGACAGGCTGAGTATTGGGCATACTGCCCAAAGCAGTAAAGCCTCCAGCGGCTGCGGCATTAGTACCACTCTCTAGTGTCTCTATATGCTCAAAACCTGGTTCACCCAAGAAAGCGCGAAAATCCATCCAGCCAGGTGTAAGGATCATCTTTTCAGAATGAACCACCTCATCAGCATCTGGAACAGCGTCAGAAATGGAATCTATCTTTCCATTTGAAATCAATACATTTTTTATCTCTCCATGATAGGGAGATGATGGGTCAACAATTAGGGCAGATCGGAGCAGTAAACTCATGTAAGAAACCGAATTAGACATATTTCAATTACCAAAAACAGCAGGGACAAAGCTACACAATATTTCCACAAGGGAACGCTTGATCCTGATAATTTTCTACTTAGCAGTTCATCGTTCATGGATGATTCTCCAAAAACAGTTATATTCTCATTACTGGAGAATATTTTTTTCAAATCGTCTTGACTGTAATAAGATGTCTTTGACTCTTCCTTGGGGTAATTTACTGCTAGCTGCTCTATCTTTTTATCCCCTATGCTCAACGTATAATCACCCATCCAAATGTCTTTGGGCAAATCCAATATTACCTTTTTATTGCGTACTGATTGGCTAGGAATGACATCATAATCAATACTAGAAAGGTGTACTGCTTCTGTCGCTGCATAGTTTTGCAAAGAGAAATTTATGCTTTCTTGGGCCGAACGGTAGTACATAGGCTGGTCAAAAGTGCCTGATGATAAGGCTAATTGATAAAAGAAGGGGATACATAGCGCATGTTGATGAAAGCTACTATACTCATCATCTATAGGGCTTGTAAACAAATATATTTTTCCTTGTCCATATGTTTTAGAAAATAAAAAAGGTGTACCGTCTGGATACTGTATGAGTGCTGTATTGACTGTGGTTTGAATGAACTGCTTTGCAGTAGGCATATTGATCCTTTCTTGTTTTTTCTCAAATACTTGCTTGAAAAAAGGATTGTTCTGATCCGATAGTACTAGTGTTTGAGGCTCTTGGATTGTACCCTCATTGGTTTGTAAGCCAAAGTGTTGATTTAGCTTTTGAGCTAATTCTTTTTCGTCTTGAGGAATAAAGATCATATTGCTCCCTTGGGCTATTTCTTCTTTTAGGCTCATAGCATCTGCTGCATCTCCCCTATATACGATAAAGGCATTTTTTTCTTTGAGATGCTCTGGGATAGGTGGTTTAGTCAACCTATGTACGCGAAACAAGCTACTGTCATCGTAAATGGTATGTAAGAAGCTGTTTTTGTCTTCGTCTATGATGATGAGGTCTTGCTTGCTTGCCGTTTGAAACTTAAGGTATAGTTTATTGTCAAATGTGATAGGGTAGTCTTCTATAGCGACATAGCCAACAGCATCTTCGGTAATAGAGCTTACGTCAAAGTTGACTACTGCCCCTGAGGTAGGATTTACTTCTGCTAGCCCTGTCCCTACCAATAGTTCATTTAAATATAATTTTACACTTACCTTTTCGCTTTCTTGCTTTCCATGTGAACCGATGCGCACAGCTACTTTTGTCTGCTGTACCTTTTGGTTAGCCTTTTCTACCCATACCGAGTCAATAAATAGATTAGCTTCTTCTCCTTGGTTGAGGCTAAGGAGTTCTATCAAGTTGTTGGTGTCTTTCTTTAGCTCATTGATATCTTGGAAATCTTTTTTCTGAAAGTCAGAAATCAAAATCATTTTTTGATGATTGGGATAGACATCTAATTTCTTTCTTATCTCCGAAAATGTAAGTGTCTGCGTTGTTAAGTCTAGTTGGCTTATCTTTTCTATTGCTTTTTTTCGTGATTGGTAGGTCTGGGCAAAGTTATTAGACACCAAATGAAAGCCATCGGCTGCGGTTTGACTTTCTATCCATTCTATCGCTAATTGTTTGGCTTCGTCCAAGGCAGTGATTTCTGAATACGGTTGGTTTTCCATACTCAAAGAATTATCTATATAGACACCTAGCTTCGCTATATTATCTTTTTTGGAAGCGGAAGAGAAAAAAGGTTGTGCAAAAGCAAGTACCAACATGGCTACAAATAGACACCTTGCCAATAGTATAAGCCAATGTTTTAACTTTTGCTTAGAAGAGGTTTCTTTTTTTGCTGCTTGAAGAAATTCAAGTGAAGAGAAGTCTAGTTTTACGCTTCTTTGCAGATTTAAGAGGTGGATAATGATAGGAATAGAAAGTGCAAAGAGTGCCCATAGAAAGGAAGGGTATAAAAATGACATAAATTAGTATTGAATTTGTGTGAGTATGTTTGGATATACCAGCGTGAACTCAAAATAGTCATTTTCTCAAAACCAGTTTTGAGTTCATAAGATTTCTAAACGTCAAGATATTAGATAAAAGGCAAAATAAATAATAGAAGGCTTTCAAAATTTTGAAACTGTAGTTTATGGCTTGTAATTCTACTTTACAATGTTAGGGCGTTTCCCTTCGGGTCGGGCTATCCGCTGTATCTTTTTTGCCTTTTGAGAGGCAAAAAAGGATGCCGCTTCTATCCCTAACGCATAAAAAATCAAGTTTAGTTTTAACTTCGTAAAGTAGAACTAACATAAAACAAGTCTATTTTTAACTCCCTAGCTAGGACTATACAAATAAAATCATCCTTCAATCAAGCAAAAAAGTTTAAATCACTTCACTGTAATTTCTTTTTCAAAATTTACAGTCAAATATTTTTCAGCGTTAGTAAAATCACTTTTCAGTGTTGATTTTCCGTTGACGGTTAGTTTTCCTTTTTTGTCGGCTTTACATCTGATAAGTAGGTTGTTTCCTAAGCGAGATGTATCAAAAGAGATTTCTTTTCCTCCATTGGTAACAGAAGAGATTTCGTAGTCATAGTGAAATGCCTGTATTGTTTCTTGTGATTCTGGAACAAGCAATAGCTCGGCAGTTTCACCTATGTCTATGCTATCGGCAGAACAAAAAAGCCTTAATTTCCATGTTATGCTAAAGCTACAATCTGGACCATCACTCAGTATAAAAGTAAGGATTCTTTTATCTAAATTCCTTAGATGATAAAGGATCAGGCAAAAAACCCTGTTTTCTATCTTTTGATCGTTTGTTAGCTCATCAAGAAATACATCCGAACATTTTTTTGAATTATGAATAAGGCTTTCTAAGTAACTTAATTGGTCATGATAATACCGATTGACAAATGAAGAAGAATCAAAACAAAGTGAATCTAAATAGTCATAATGCTTATTTAGTAAGTTTATTTTATCTTCTCTTAGTGATAACGTATCAAGAATGACTTGTTGTAGGTTTTTTCCGCGTTTTAGAATATCATGCGAGATATTGATTCGTCCTTGGTGGAAAGGAGATGTATCTAAATAGTCAGGATCGTAATTTTCTCTTTTTAAATTTTCAAACCTATATAGAAGTCTTGCATTTTCCATTTCTGAGATTGCAATACTATGTAAAATATGCTCATTAGTATATTCTTCTAGTTT
>WTJX01000185.1 GCA_011524675.1 Cytophagales bacterium | reverse complement strand
ACTTGGTACTTTATACTTCGTACTATTAGACGGCAATTTAGCTTTTGCTTTACTATATAAGACACAAGACAAAGAACCTAATTTCTTTCGTCTTGTGTCTTATTTTCTGTACTAAGTAGCTCTATAAAAAGTTAGGTAAATCTAGCTTTTTAGAGATACGATAGGCAGCATTCACCTGACCTACGTGGCTATAGGTTTGAGGGAAGTTACCCCACTGACTACCTGTAGAAGAGTTTACGTCTTCACTAAGCAAACCTACATGGTTGATGTACTTACTGATGTTATTGAAATATTTGATAGCATCATCTACTCTGCCCACAGTAGCCAAAGCTTCTACATACCAATACGCACAGATCAAGAAAGTAGAGTGTACTTCTCCGAAGTCATCTTGATGTTTGTATCTATAAAACAATCCTTCCTCAGTACCCAGTTCTTCTTCTAATCTTTTCAAATGCGATTTTGCTTTTTCAGAATGTGCATCAAGATAGCCCATAGTGATGAGTTGCAAACAACTAGCGTCCATACGGTCAGTACCAATAGCTTGTGCATAGTAGCCACCATTAGGATCATCTATATAACATTCTTCTATTTTTTCGATTGCTTTGTTTTTCAATCTTTCTGCTAGTGCCTCCATCTCATAGTCTTTGAATTTCTTAGCAATCTTCAACGCAGCACATGCTCCTGCCCAGTGAAACAAGAAAGTATAGCAATGCTGTTGACTAAGGTTTCTAAACTCCCACAAACCAGCATCTGTCTCATTCATGGTTTTGTCTATCATGTGCAAGGCATGATTGATCAATCGGTTAGACTTGATCTTCTCCGTATCGTTGAAACGGCTATCTACATAGAGAGGCAATAAAGATACGATCACCTGACCATAGACATCATTTTGTATATGCTCATAGGCTTGGTTTCCTATACGTACAGGTTGGTTGTTTTCTAGGTATCCTTTGAGTGGATATATATGTTCTGTGATATCTTTTTCTCCAGTGATGGTATATAAGGGCTGGAAACGGTCTTCTTCACTTACGGTAGCGTTTTCTATGTAGTGGAAGTAACGCTCTAGCTCTTCAAAGTGCCCTATGTTATTAAAGGCAGTGAGTGTGTAATAGGAGTCTCTCATCCAACAGTAACGGTAATCCCAGTTTCTGCCAGAGCCAGGTGCTTCTGGTAAACTTGTTGTTCCTGCGGCAATGATGGCTCCTGTATCTTCGTATTGATGTATTTTGAGCACCAAGGCAGAGCGTATAATTCTGTTTTGATAAAAACTACCTATACTCGTACTCTTTACCCAGCGTCTCCAATAGTCAGTAGTTTTTTTCAAGAAGTCCTCAGCTGTAAATTCTACAGGTCCTTCCAAAGGAACGCCCCATGTCAAAAATACATACTTTGGTTCATTGAGGATAAATGCGCTCTCGTCTAATAAGTAGTTGAGGGGGATATTAGTGGATAAGCGTACTTGATTGTCTAGTCCTTGGTAGCGTAAGTGATTGCTACCTTGTGCTACTTCTGGGATGATTTCTCCATAGTTACCACGAGGATCACATTTTACTTTTATTCTTGGCGTACCTATCACAGGCTCTATCTTACGCACCACCATCAAAGGCTTGTAGTTTCTTTCTGACTGTTCAAAGCGAGGGGCAAAGTCGGTAACTTTAAACTTGGCATAATCACTTTCAAACTCCGTACAAAGTATGTTTGTGTTTTCTATGTAATATTGGTGAGTGCGGTAGTTACTATCCGAATTGGGAGCAACACTAAATTCTCCTCCCTTTTCATCGTCCAAAAGAGAGCCAAAGATAAAGCTGCTGTCAAATTTAGGCCAGCACATCCACTTAAATTTTGCTCGTTCGTCTATGTAAGCCATATAAGCACAGTTGCCTATGAGCCCCATATTATACAAATGTTTGTCTGACATATCAATAAATAGGTTTAGTGGTTTTTTAAAACATAAAAAAGGGAAACTGTAAAATGAAAAACAAGCATTGATTTATAATTTTCAAGTACAAGCGACATTTTTTTATATTTTTATTTCAAAAAGCATAAAAAATGAACCAATCATAATGGAGTAATAAGAGAAGTCGTAAGTATTTGGTAAACGATGTTTCTCATGAGCTATTGGCAGTTAGCTATTGACTATTAGCTTTGTGCTATGAGTAATGGGCTATGGGCAGTGAGTTTTTAGCTATTGGCTTTGCTGTAATAGCTAAAAGTGTCATCCACTAAAAGTATTTAGTGAAAAATCAAGAAAAGTTAAAACACAACACTTGGTTTACCGAATGGATACAAAAAGTTTAGACCTCATAAAAACAGAAAATTGTCGTATAGCCTATTCTGCTTGTAGTGTTTTTTTTGTAGATTTGTCAAAGAGTATTTACAGAAAGCCATAAAAAGATGGTGTTTTGATGCTCTAACAAATTGGAAGACGCTTTTGCAAAGTCTTCTAGGAAAATACAATAATAAAAAAATAGGGTCATGAATTATACACCAGAAATAGAAGAGGAAGTATTAGTAGAAGAAAAAGTTGATATTGAGTCTCATGAGCTAGTGGTATTTAATGATGATGTAAACACTTTTGATA
>WTJX01000744.1 GCA_011524675.1 Cytophagales bacterium | reverse complement strand
TATAATGACGTACAGAAATTAGAAGCACAACAACCTCAACCTCAACCATCAAAAGAACAGCAAGAAAAAGAGACAGAAAGACAAAAAGCTTTTGAAGCTAGTGTAGCTAAAAATGTAGAAGCAGCAAAGCAAAAAGCAGAAAAAGAGGCAGCCGCAAAAGAACAAGCCGCAAAAGAACAAGCCGCAAAGGAAAGAGCTGCAAAGGAGGCAGCAGCGAAAGAACAAGCCGCAAAAGAAAAAGCAGCAGAGCAAGCTAGACAAGCAGAAATAGCAGCAGCAAAGCAAGCTGCGGCAGAACAAGAAGCCATGCAAGCAGAGATAGCTGTAAAAGAAGTTACTAACACTCCTCAAAAAAGGCAACAAAGTCAAGGAATATTTTCAAAACTAACTAATTTTTTTAAAAATCCATTTTCAAAAGAAACTTCTTCAAAAGTTATCAGCAGTAAACCTACAGTAATTGATACACCTATTAGAAACAGTAGAACTTCACAACCTCCTCGAGTAGCAAAACCTGTTGGACAACCAGCTGCAGTCAGAACGGGACAAGGACGATCTAAAAAACCACCAGTACAGACACGTGTTGGACAAGCAGCTCCAGTTAGAATGGCACAAGGAAGGTCACAAGCGTCTAGAGTGGCAAAACCTGTTGGACAATCAGCTCCAGTTAGAACGGTACAAGGGCGATCAACAGCTGGATTTTCAACTGCTGGAAATAGTAGGTCGCCATTAGCTATTGAAATAGCAAAAAGAGAAGCAATAGCAAGAGCAAAAGCACGACGAGTAGGTCAAAAAACAGCACAGCCAGATGCTTCAAGACGTACAACAGGCAAAAGGCCAACTCATTAAGAGCGTAGTTTCGTGAGTTTTGATGAGACTATTTCTATAATAGTAGAAATATTTTCTTGGTGTGTTACCCATATAATGTCAGGATCTCTTCGAAGCCAAGTGAGTTGTCGTTTAGCAAAACGACGTGTGTGTTTTTTGATTTCTTCGATACTTTTTTCAAGATCGCATTTTTCTTCAAAGAAATCAAAAAGCTCTTTGTAGCCCACAGTATTAAGTGCGTTTAATTTTTTATAGGGTAGTAATCCTTTTACTTCTTGTAATAGTCCAGCCTGCATCATTAAATCTACTCTTAGGTTGATTCTTTGATAGATAATTTCTCTTGGGGCTTGAATTCCTATTTTTATACATTGGAAGGGGCGTTGCCTCTTTTTGGTGTTTAAAAAACTACTATAAGCTTTTCCAGTACTTAAACATACTTCTAAGGCACGAAGTACCCTTCGATGGTTATTAAGATCAATACTCTGGTAGGTTTCGGGATCTTTTTCTTGGAGTAACTTTGTAAGTTTTTCTAAACCGTCATTTTCATAAATGGTATTAAGTTGTGATTTTACTTCTGGTGACGTATCTGGAAAATCATCTAAGCCTTTGCAAATGGCATCAATATATAATCCTGAACCTCCTACAACCACTACAATATCCTTTTTTTCAAAAAGAAGGTTAATTTTTTCTAGGGCATCTTTTTCAAACTGTCCGACACTATAACTATTGTGAATGCTTAAATTTTGTATGAAATGATGAGGAACTGCGGCTAATTCTTCCTTCGAAGGAACTGCAGTACCAATTTCCATTTCTTTAAAAAACTGACGACTATCCGCAGAAATAATTTCGGTATTAAAATATTTTGCAAGTTTTATCCCAAGTGCGGTTTTTCCAATAGCGGTAGGACCTACAACAACAATTAATGTTTTAGGCTGGTTTTTAGATTTATCATTAGAAGAAGAAGTAGTAATCATTATAAAGTAGTTTCAAAGGGAGTTCCACAATGGTGACAATACAAAGCGTTTACGTTTTTTAGTCGTGGTGTATTGCAATTCGAACAACAAGATTTCTTTTGTTCTTTTTCTGATATTTTTTCACTAGTATATTCTGCACTGATAATTCCTGTAGGTACTGCAATTACACCATAACCAATAATCATTACAACTGATGCAATAAATTGCCCTATAGGGGTTTCTGGAGTTATGTCGCCAAAACCAACAGTTGTAAGTGTTACAATACACCAATAAATACTTTTAGGAATACTTGTAAAATCACTCCCTTCACCCTCTACCAGATACATAATAGCACCAAGAATGACACACCAAATAAGTACGGCAATAATAAATACAGAAATTTTAACTCGGCTAGCAATTAATGCTTTAGTAATTTTATTAGATTCTCCTGTATATTTAGCTAACTTTAATATACGAAATACTCTAAGCAGTCTAAAAGCCCTAATGGTTGTAAGTACATGCGAACCTGTAAAAAATAATGCGATAAACTTAGGAAGTATAGATATAAAATCAATAATCCCAAAAAAGCTAAATATATATTTAAGAGGTTTTCTACTCACCGCAATTCGAATGATGTATTCTATGGTGAAAAGTATCGAAAATGCCCATTCAATATTTTCAAAATAACCTCCATATTGAGATTTAAAACTTTCAACACTTTCTAGTATGACAATAGTTACACTTAAAAGAATAAGAAAGAGTAATACAATATCAAAGAGTTTACCTTCTTTGGTGTCTGCAAAAAA
>WTJX01000224.1:1854-2586 GCA_011524675.1 Cytophagales bacterium | reverse complement strand
AGATCAGCGTAGAAGGAAAGTTTACCTTTGCCAAAAGTTTTTTGGTATCAGAAAATAGCGACGGTACGCCCAACGAATCAGTACCCGTAACCGCGCACTTTCACACCCAAGCTAGGGAATGGAGTGATATGGTAGTCAGTCTAAGTATGTCGCCCTTCCAAGTGAAAGGTCTGAAGGGCTTTACCTTCCAGCCAAATCAGGTTAGCTTAGACAAAAGTGATCTCAATAATCCAAGCGGAATAAAGTTTCCCAAAAATTATAAACAAGAATTTTTAAGTGTGCTGGGCGAGGAAAGCTGGACAGGAATATATATCCACGAAGCAAGCATCAAACTACCTAAAGTACTCTCTCCTAAAGGAGGAAACAGAAGAGAACTTACTGCCAAACATTTGTTCATAGACAATCAAGGCATTAGCGGTACGTTTGGGGGGAACAATATTCTCAGCTCTAGAGATGGCAGTATAGGCAAATGGCCTTTTTCCATAGACTCTCTAGCTGTTAGCTTTTATGCTAACCAACTACAACAAGCCAAGTTTACAGGCGCAATCAAAACGGCTTTGATTTCTAATCAACCTATAGGCTATGCAGCAGCTATAGGCTTGAATGATCAATATTTTTTCAGCACCTCAACCTTGGGCAATGTGAATTTTAGGGCGTGGTCTGCCGAGGTGGAGCTTTACCGCAACTCTTCCATAGAAGTTGCTTACGAAAACAATAGGTTCAAAGCATCCT
>WTJX01000224.1:0-1844 GCA_011524675.1 Cytophagales bacterium | reverse complement strand
ACGAAAACGGAGTGCCAGACATCAGAGTTAGACCAGAAGTAGAGCAACGACTCCAAAAAGAAAGAGAAGAACGACAAAAGAACAAAGATTTACAGATTGCAGACATCAGCTTTGAAAACCTACGCCTAAGTAGTGAAGCTCCATATTTGCAACTGGGAGATTTTTCTTTTGATAGTAAAAAAGTAAGTGTTTTGAAAAACTTTCCGCTTTCGATACAAAATATCAGTCCCATAGCAAAAGAGGGTAAGATAGGGTTAAACCTAGATGTGGTGGTACAGCTCATGAGCAAAAGCGACAAAGGCTTTGGAGGGCATACCAATATAAGCATTATGGGCGAACTAGATGAGACAGCAGGCATTAATATATGGAAGCCCGCAGGAGTACAAGTAAATGCAATGTCCATAGATATTGCTACTCCTGCCTTTGAGTTTTATGGTTTAGTAGAGCTTTTTAGGGAACACGAAACTTATGGCAACGGCTTCAATGGTGAAATAAAGGCAACCTTTAAGCCTGGTGTTACTACTACTGCCTCAGCGCAATTTGGTAATGTAGATGGCTATGCTTATTGGTATGTAGATGCCAGCCTTAGCTTACCCAGAGGTATTCCCATTAGTCCTGGGCTTTCTATCTATGGCTTCATAGGCGGGGCACGTTACCATATGACTGCTAATTATGATTTTCAAAACCAAGCTACCAATACCAACAGCGATAGTCCTACCATCATAGATCCTGGCAACACCTTGGGCATCAATGAAACTACGACTACCACCTATCAAGATACAGACGGCAATACGGTTACAGAAACGAATACTACAGAGTATGTGTCTGGAGGGATAAAGGAATATGACAATAAAACGCCTGTAGGCGATACACGTTCGGGCGTAGTCTATACTCCTAACCGACGTGTAGGCTTAGGATTAAAGGCTGGAGTGATTTTAGGAACGACAGGCAATTCCTCGGCTTTTAATGCAGATGCTACCTTTGAGATGGAGTTCTTTTCTGGTGGAGGGATCAGTAAAGTACAGTTTGTAGGAGATGCTTACTTTATGACTCCTTTAGACGATAGAGCCTCCAGTCCACCTATTCGCGCTATTTTAGGGATGACTTATATTCCAGAAGGAAAAGTGTTTCACGCAAGCTTAGATACTTATTTTAACTTGGGTGTGATAGAAGGTACAGGGAAAGGTGGTCTTGCAGGAAAGGCCGTCTTCCATACTGCCGAAGGAGAAGGCTGGTATCTGTATATAGGAACACCAAAGCAGCCCATTAGCTTATATCTTTTGAAAGCACTTAAGTCACAGTCTTACTTTATGATGGGGACAAAGATAGAAGCATTTCAAGATACGCCAAACAACGTAAGGCAAATACTATCTGAGAGAAATACCAGTTTGATGCCAAATGAGAATACTTTGGCTAATGCAGGAGGCTTTGCCTTTGGCTCAAAGCTAAGGTTTGATACAGGAAATATCACCTTCTTGATCTTTTATGGTAGGATACGAGCAGGGGCAGGCTTTGATGTCATGCTCACAAACTACGGTCAAGGGGTGAGTTGCAAAGGACGCTCTGGGCCTATAGGGCTTGGCGGTTGGTACGCAGCAGGACAGGCATGGGCATACCTACGTGGAGAAGTAGGTGTCAAAGTAAATCTGAAAATGGGGTTTATACGCATCAAAAGAAAAATAAAAATACTCAATGTCGGTATGGCAGCATTACTACAAGCCAAACTCCCAAACCCTACCTATATGAAAGGTATGATTGGAGGATACTTTAGTGTATTGGGGGGGCTAGTCAAAGGAAAAATCAAATTTAAGTTTACCATTGGAGAAGAATGCAAGATCGTAGGA
>WTJX01000310.1 GCA_011524675.1 Cytophagales bacterium | reverse complement strand
TTCTAATACTTGATCTTGCCCTGTGAAATCATCAAAACTCAGAGGTCTGAGCGCTCTTTCAAACTCTTTTTCCTCTGGCTTATATGACTCGTCTTCTCCCGAAAGATAATCTTCTCGCATACTTATCTATGTCAATGAATGGTAGAAGGCTTTGCAAAACCATCTTTTGCACTTATTCTGCGTTATACAAAATTTTAAAGTCCTCATTTACAATCAGTAAACTGTGGTTTTAAAATTTTGAAAGCCTTGTCTAAGCACAAAATCTTAGTTATGCAAAGTCTTCTATAATTATGTTTATCTACTTACTTAAACTTATATCGTTGGAATGAAGCCTGTTTGTTTAGATATCAAATCCTCAAAAGTGTCTCTTTTTCTGATGAGATGACTTTCACCATTATGCCACATTACTTGTGCGGGCTTTAGTCTAGAGTTAAAGTTTGACCCCATTTCAAAACCATATGCACCAGCATTTTTAAACAAGATCAAATCGCCTTCTTTTACTTCTGATAGTTTGCGTGCATTGGCAAAAGTGTCAGTCTCGCAAATATAGCCTACTACATTATAAACTTTTTTATCTCCTTCTGGATTAGAAATATTGATGATGTCATGATAAGAGTCATAAAACATAGGGCGTATGAGATGATTGAAACCAGAGTTTAAGCCTACAAATACACAGGCTGGTGTTTCTTTGATGACAGTAGCTTGGGCTACAAAGTTACCAGACTCGCTGACCATATATTTCCCTGGTTCAAACCATATTTCTAATTCTTTACCATAAGATTGGCAAAACTCTTTGAATGCTTTTTGCATTGATTGCCCTAGCTTTTTGATGTCTGTAGCGTTGTCTCCTTCTTTGTATGGTACTTTGAAGCCACTTCCAAAATCTAGAAATTGTAGGTTTGGAAACTCTCTTGCACAGTCGAATAGTACTTTTGCTCCACGCAAAAACACATCTACATCTAAGATGTCTGAACCTGTATGTACATGCAAGCCTTCTACATCTAGGTTATATTTTTTGACTACATCTACCACTTCTTTGAACTGTAGGATAGAAATACCAAATTTTGAGCCTACATGTCCTACCTGTATATTGGCATTTCCTCCTGCTTGGATGTGAGGATTGATTCTGATGCAGATAGGATAAGAAGCGCCATACTTTTGTCCAAATTTTTCTAAAAATGGAATATTGTCAATATTTAAATGCACACCTAATTCTTTGGCTTCTTCTATTTCTTCAAAAGGAACACAGTTTGGGGTGAAAATAATTTCAGAAGGATCAAAACCTACTTGCAAACCTAGTTTTACCTCGTTTACACTTACGCAGTCCATTCCTGCACCTAGCTGTTTCAAAAGCCCTAAAATAGAAATGTTGGTACATGCCTTTGATGCATACTTAATCTTTAGGTCAAGATCTCCAAAAGCATCTGTCAAACTATTGTACTGAGTTATTATTTTTTCTGAGTCATAGATGTACAGTGGAGAACCATACATTGCGACCATATCTTTTATGTTTTTAATTTCTAAACTCATGACTATTTTAAAATATAGCGTAAAAATAATAGAAAGAATGCAAAAGCATGCATTGACTCAAATAATTTCCGTTAACGCATGCTTAAATTTTATGTGTCCGCTTTTAAAACTATGTTTTTCAAAGGTTCTTAATTTTTATATTAGAATTGTATGTTTATTTTATAAATAAAATGAAAAATGTTTCCCTTATTTTGGTTTAAAAAGCATATCGGTGTTATATTGCACAATAGCTATGAACAATTTATTATACAGCATACTACTGTCTTGTTGAATTTAAATAGTATAGTTATGAGTGAAAATGTATTTTATGGAAAAGTAGCCGATCATTATCTCGAAGATAATGAAACGATATATCATGTAATGAAAGAGGAAATCGTTATTTATGACTTAGATACTGCGAAACAATTTTTAGCAGAAAGGTTGTCATTTGCTAAGGGAAAAGACTACGCAATGATTTTTGATTGTACTAATATTAAGTCGTTTAATATGGAAGCTCAAAAATTTGATGCTTCAGATGAGGCCTTAGAAGGAATTACTTTTATGGCTGTTATTATAAAAAGTAAAATACAACAGTTGTTGGGTAACATCTATATGGCGATGCAAAAACCAAAGGTTCCTACCAAATTATTTTCAAATAAAGAAGACTGTAAGAAATGGATCAAAAAGCAAAGGATTGCTAAAGCTGCCTAAACAGTTCTATCAATAAAAAAGATTAAAAAGTAAGTGTTAGGTAAACTATGTCTTGATTTTTATAAGCTTTTGGTCACTGTAAACGTTTAGTGAAAAATCAAGGAAAACTAAAACACAATACGGGGTTTATCGAATGCTTACTCAAAAACGTATAATTTATTGACCATAAGCTATAGACTCAATTTTCAAAAGCTAACAGCTAATACCAAAAAGCCAAAAGCCATGAAAATGAAGACGTAGTTCATAAAACGCTTACCGTTTTTAAACTCAATTATTTTTGTCTGCCTACCTACTAGCATAAAAGTCCAATTAATAGTATATTGCGCATTATTTTTTATAATTTCATTAGTACCCCCTTCCTATTTTA
>WTJX01000592.1 GCA_011524675.1 Cytophagales bacterium | reverse complement strand
TTCACATCTCAGTCTTTTGGAGTTATATTTCTCAACAATATTCCAAAGAAGACAGTAAGCGAGTTTTTGGTTTTATAAACGTAGGAGCAAGCCTAGGCGCTATTAGCGGCCCTCTCTTAATCATTCTTCTCGCAAAAAAAATAAGCGTAGAGAACATCCTATTGATCACTAGTGGCGCTTTGTTTATCACTTTACCGCTTCTTGCTTACCTCAACTACTATTTTTCCAAGAATGCTAGTCAAACCGAACAAACGCTCTCTTTAAGTTCAAATCCATTTTCAGGATTTCAAGAATTCATTACCCACAAAAGACTACTAGGCATCGCTGCCTTTATTTTTATGTTTACAGGTTTAAGCGCTTTTATGTACACTGCACAAACAGAGCTTCTTTCAGATTTCTCAAGAGCTGAACGTAAGACATTATTGGGTAGCGTAGAATTAGCTACCAATATCCTAACCATCATCATTGGTATATTCGCCACCAATCGTATCTCTAGAAAGTTTGGTATGAAAACCTCATTGTCGATGGTACCCTTTATTCTCGTGGGATTAATCCTATTGCTCACGATCAATCCAGCTGTAATCTTTGTCCTTGCGCTTCAAGTCGTTCGTCGCTCTGGAAACTATGCAATCACACGACCTGCTAGAGAAATATTATTTACAGCTGTAGACAGAGAAGCACGATTCAAAACAAAGCCTATTATCGATGTTGCCGTTTACAGAGGAGGTGATGTTTTTTGGATTTGGATCATCGCTTTTCTTGGTGACGGCTATTTAGACCTTGGAATAACAGCTATCCTTCTCGTTGCAGCTGTCGTTGTTTTGCTATGGGGCTTCTTAGGCGTTTACCTCGGAAAAAAACATGACGAAACTGACACACCTACTACATAGAAAAGTATTTTCATTAAATCTAAACGGCTGAAATAAAAGATATTTCAGCCGTTTAGATTTAAACATAGCTTAACATTAGTTTATTTATCTTTACAAGCAAACGATTATTTGGGCGTTCCCTTCGGGCGGGCTTCTCACAGACACACGCGCAGACTGGCACTTCGTTAGAAACATACTAAGGTATGTTTCTCTTACACTCAGTCCTGCTGTATCTTTTGCTCGTTCCTCACAAAAGGATGCCGCTTCTATCCCTAACGCAGTTTACGCCTAGAGTCCACGTAGATAAATACAAAAATGAAAAATAGGTATCTTATATTTTTGCCCTTATTACTAATAGCCTGCAACAGTAATGATGACATTAAAAAGAAAAAAAAGTTCCCTACAGTAGCACCACCACTCCATAAATCAGACCTAGTAATCAACCCACATTTCCACGTATCTATTGTTTTTTCTCAAGGAGATACCGTCTATAATTCAGAAGGAATAACAGCCCCTGCAAAAGGAAAGCACGACTGTATTGTTTTTATTCCAGATGAAAACAATACCAATAAAGGCACTCTTTTTATTGGACATGAAACAACCAAGCCTAATGACCTTTTAGGAGACGGAGGAGGAGCCACACAGTTTCTTGTTGAAAGAAAAGGAAAAGATTGGGTAGCAGTAAGTGAAAAAGAAAGCATAGACTTTCGAACCGTTGGAGGCACACTAGCAAACTGTGGAGGTTCTTACACTCCAAATAAAACAATATTGAGTGCCGAAGAAATCATACCCTATTCCAATAAAGATATAGCACGATTCATCACAGACCTTAGCGACTTTAATGGTAGACCCAAATATCAAAACTTTGGGTGGATGGTAGAAATAGACCCACAAAAAAAAGCAGCTACACAAAAACTATATCAGATGGGGAGATACAAACATGAAGATGCGCTATGTATGCCTGATAACAAAACCGTCTACCTCACAAACGATGACTCATGCGCTGTCTTCTTTAAGTATGTTGCAGACAAACCCAAAGACTATACTCAAGGTCAACTATATGCCTATGCCTACCCAAACCAATGGCTAGCTCTACCTATGGCTATGGACTCTCTAGTCAATGCTAGAGAAGTTGCCATTCGTCAAGGAGCAAGCCTATTCAATAGGCAAGAATGGATTTCACTCGTTGATGGTAAAATTTACATTACAGAAACAGGAAACGACAATAACGACTGGAGCAAATACATCGCCATGGGTGGCAAACCTGCTCCATACTTTTTTGAATTAAGAAAAGAAAATGGTCTTTTTGATGATCCACATGGAAGACTTTTAGTTTTTGATCCAAAAACAAATGAAATGGAAGTCCTTTTGCAAGGAGGAGTAGCAGCAACCGACTCATCGACTGTATTCTCAAATCCCGACGGGATGGGAGAGTTTAAAATACATGGAAAAAACTACTTGATTATTTGCGAAGATATTATTGGTAAAAACAGAGGTAGATCCGTAGATCCCAAAACAACAGTAAACGAAATTTATTTACTCGATTTATCTATCCCGAAACCAACGATAGAAGACCTAAAACGTTTACTCATTGGACCAGCAGGATGTGAAATGTCAGGTCCTGTTTTCACACCAGATGGCAGCACATTATTTGTAAACATTCAGCATCCTTCTAAAGAAAATAAAGTCTATAATAAATCCTCTACCATTGCCATAAGTGGCTGGGATAGGCTTTAGAGTAATGAGTCCATAGTCTATGGTCAATGGACCATAAAAAAAGAGTTATATGCTTATTCTTTTATGATAAAAAAAGAGCTAATCGCTAAAGGCTAAAAAGCTTTAATCAGTAAAAACATGGTTGATGTCAGCTTAATAATAGCCAACTACGTCATACACCACATAGCCTATCCACTCGTGTATGAGCCTTGCCCAATCAGACATAGCTGTTTCTGATGGAATGATGAGGTAAGCAGGTGTAAAGCTTCTTTTATGCTGATACAAATCCACAGCAAAAGGAATAAAATCTATGCCTTCATGCTCAAAACAGGCTTTTGCCCTACGCATATGGAAGGCAGAAGTAACCAGAATACTTTTATACCTTTTATCAATAATTTGGGCTGTAAACAAGGCATTTTCATGCGTGTTTCGGGCTTTGTTTTCCAGCAAAATCCTCTCTCTAGGAACACCTGCCATCACCAATACATCGGCTATCTTTTCTGATTCGGTTTTTTCTTTCTTTTTTGTGGGAAGCACATTGGCATGACCGCCTGTAATCACTATAGTATCTATTTTGCCTAAGGTGTATAACTGCAAGGTATGGATCATCCTATCTACGCCCTTGTTGAAATATGTTCTATCGTCATCTTCTGTTTGTCCTCCTGTAAAACCTGTAAGAATAATACCGTAAGTAGCTTTTGGGGTATCTTTAAATTTTGTAATATCATACTCCCATAATTTATACGCTTCATTAGAAATAAAACCATTAGAAAAGAAAGCTAAAATGACTAGACTAAAAATAATTCTTCTTTTCCTTTTTTGAGTAGAACGAGTAAGTAAAGCCGCTACCAAAAGTCCTACTCCCCAAACTAATGGCATTGAAGCATAATAGAGTGTTTTTGAAAGAAAGAAAAACATGATAATAAGGGAAGATTTAACAAAAAAAACTGCTTACGATAGTGAAGCAAACACACTACATCAAAGATACAAACAGGAAACAAAAACACACTTATTCCTCTAAAGTGTTTTTCACTTTGTTGAGTTTTTCAGATATTCAAAAGAGAATAAAGAAAATCTATGCGCTAGCTCCTAAGCAAGCAAAGTATTATTAATTTTTTAATCATTCATTATTCATTAAACGTTATTCATTCCTTAACTTTCAGTCTAATTTGAAATCATGCCTATCCTCAAGCTATTCTCCCGACTGCCCCTCCCCTTACTTTACTTACTCTCTCCCTGTATCTATTTTTTATTGTATAGTATATTGGGCTACCGCAAAGCGGTTATCAAAGCTAACCTTCTACTGGCATTTCCCGAAAAAACAGTTAACGAAAGAAAAATAATAGAAAAAGGATTCTACAGGCATTTGAGTTGGCTTATCATCGAAATATGGAAACTCATGACGATGTCTGAGAAAGAGTTCAAAAAAAGGTGTACCTATAGCGTATCGGAAGATTTACAAACAGAAATAAAGAAAGGCACGTCCATCATCATGCTAGGTTCACACTTGTGTAATTGGGAGTTTTCGGTGTACGCTCCAAGGCTTTTGCTCTCTCTCCCTTTTAGCACCTTGTACCTACCTATCAATCAAGCTTTTTTTCATAAGATGCTCTATGACATTCGTTCTCGCTTTGAGATGCAACCTATCTCTATGAAAACAGCGTTGAGAGAAATCGTAAAGCGCAAAAATGAAAAGTGTACGTTTGGTTTTGCTTCAGACCAGTCTCCTCACCGAGGCATGATTGATTACTATCATACATTCTTTGGCTATGAAACCCCCTTTGCTACTGGAGCTGAAAAAATAGCCCGTAAACTACAATACCCTATCATTTATCAATCTGTCAAGCGCCTACGCAAAGGGTACTATCACTATAGCTTTGAGCTTTTATCTGCTCCACCATATAATGAGGGAACTACTCATTTCCCCATTATGGAAAAATACATCAAAAGGGTTGAAAAGGACATAGTTGAAAACCCTACAGATTGGCTTTGGTCTCACAGACGGTGGAAACATGCTAAAACACCTCAAAACTAATGTGTATCATTGAACTTTATTCATTGGTTTGCTTGTTGGTACTAGCATCAGTATCTTTGCAAACCAAAACAATAATATTATGGAAACAGCAACACTTGACCTAGAAAAGCTAAACAGTGAATTGAAAGAAAAAAGTCCTAAGGAGATTATCGCTTGGGCAGTTGACTATGGCAGCAAAGCTGTAGTTACCACCAACTTCCGTCCTTATGAAGCTGCTATCCTTCATGCTTGTGCAGATGTCAAAAAAGACATGACTGTAATTTGGTGCGACACAGGCTACAACACCTCATTTACCTATAAACATGCAGACAAACTTATCAATGAGTTATCATTGAATGTAAGCTTATATGTACCTAAACAAACCTCTGCTTATAGAGATGCTATGATGGGTGTACCAAGTGTAGATGACCCAGAACACAAAGAGTTTACAGAGCAAGTAAAGCTAGAGCCTTTCCGTAGAGCAATGAAAGAACACGAGCCTAATGTATGGTTTACCAACTTGCGCAAAGGACAAACCGCTTTTAGGGATAATATAGACATCCTTTCTATGTCTAGCGACGGTGTATTGAAAGTAAGCCCTTTTTATTACTGGTCAGACGAAGACCTAGACCAATACCTAAAAGACAATGGACTAAAAAACGAAACACGCTACTTTGACCCTACTAAAGTATTAGGCAATAGAGAGTGTGGATTACATACTTCTTAACAAGTACACACTAAGACTACACATGAAAAGCACTTTCTAAACTAGATGTTTACGAGAGTGCTTTTTTTAATTTGGACCATATATCAAAAAGCTAAACGGGCTATCCTGTAGTGTTGTCGCCCCCCATATGTTACGATTATTTGACATTATAGAAACCTTAATCTTACTATTATCTTCAACACCCCAAAAACCTATATTTTCATTATCCTTTATTGTAACTATCACAACGGGAGTTACTGTATTAAAATTTGTAGCATCACTGATCGTAATCACATATTCCCCATCATCATTTCTAACCGCACTTACATTTGGTGTAGCGTTGACTACATCACCATTTTCGTCTATCACACCATACGCCATAGGTAACAAATCAAAAGCACCTGTTTCCCTTCTATTTACTTTAGAAGTACTTGATAAGGTCAATGTACCACCAAAAGTACTCGTACCACTAACTTCAAGGTTATCATTTAGACTTATACTCTCTGCTTCTATATCAGTATCCACCTCCAAGCTCCCTTCAATCTCTAAAGGACTATGCAGTAATACTTGATCATTATGAAACTCTAAAAGATCAGCAGCATCAGCAAAGTCCTCATCCGTTTGGTCGTATTGAATGTATAAGCCCCCATCTGCTTTTCCTATCAACCTCCAGTCTGTATTAGCATCATCCCCAGCCGTTGCATTATAAAACTCCAGTGCGGCATCTTTATCCTCATCTCTATGTATTCTCATAACCGTTGCTTGTCCTTGGTGATAGAGTTCCATTTTATTTATAGGAGCAACAACCCCTATTCCTACATTGCCTCCATTATTGATATAAACAGATTTGGCAGAAGCCAAATCACTAGAAGTAAAAAAGCGATAACCACCATCAAAACGGGAAGAGAACTGATTTTCTGCTGTAGAAGACAACGCTGTAGTCGTACTATGATCTCCTAACATAAAAGCAGCTTCATGTTCTGCTGTCAAATAATTCCCAAAAAGGAAGACATTATTAATATCTCCATTATTATTTGTCCCCATCATAAAAACATGATTATCTATCACCTTATTATTGTCTCCCACTACAAATGATGAACTTCCATCCACCTTATTACTAGCACCACTTATAAAGCTAAGATCACCATTCAAGGTATTATCTTTTCCATAAATAAAACCATACGTAGATACCCCCATAACATTATCTGTTCCTATGGAGGCATTGCCTGACACATCTAACTTAGCTACGGGTTGGCTTACGCCAATCCCTACAGAATCCGTTGCATCTATCAAATAAGTAACTGTACCATTATCTTTCCATAATGGAGTAGGAGTAGCAAGCCCAGACTGACTAAGCATCTGAAAGTTAGTACCATCATATACTACCGTTATCACCTGACCGCTACGTATTTCGTTTGCTTCCAAATCTTGCCCCACTTGTTTTTTAATTGAATGGGCTGTAAAACTATTAATTTGTAAGGTAGAAGCACCCGTATTTGTATGGTTAGCTTTGAAAGTAAAACTTAGCCCCGCGGTAAGTTCGGTCAAGTTTGCAGGATAGGATAAGACATAAGCATTTGATCCTCCAGTAGAATGAATGACCACTTGTCCATATAATGTTTTAGAAAGAAAACACAGTAGGGAAATTAAAAAAAAACTAATTCTCATATTCAATATTATTTACTGTAGTAGACAAGAAAACTATAAGGAGTACTATGTAAATCGTTTCCAGCTGAACCATGAAAAGAAACTTTTATTTCGTTATCTGAATGCACACTCCAAAAGCCTTCACGGCTATCGCCATACGTGGTAAGCAATACAACTGGTTTCTTAGTCAAGAACCCGTCTATATCGTTGAACTTAATAATAGTTTCACCTACTTCATTTGGTACTGGTGTGACTGTCACATTAGGAGTAACATGATCTGACGGAGTTCCATTTTGATTTACATTTCCAAAAGCGACAGGTAATAAATCGTAAGCACCTGTCTTATCTGTCCCATCGCTTGTACGTATAAGTTTCTCATCATTTACAAGTTGAAGGTGTGATTTCAATACCATCGTATCACCTTGAAAAACAGCCAAAGAAGTCATCGCATTAAGATCATCATCAGAATAAGCTATCTCAAGAAAACCATTAGCATTAGAAAAAAGTCTCCAATCTCTGTCTGTACCAACAGTACTAGCAACATTTGCTTTGTAAAAAGTAACACCTGTATTTTTAGAGTCAGAAGTTTGCAACCTTATAAAAGTATCGTCAGAAAGCTTTGTGAGGTGCAATTGCGAAGCTGGTCGTACATTTCCTATCCCTACAAAATCATTTACATCAGTCAAATAGGTCGCAGAAGATTTATTCGTCCATGTAACATTTCCCGACTTACTGAGCATCTGAAAATAAGTACCATCATATACGACTGTTACAATTTGATTGGCGACTATTTCCCCCGCCTCTAAATCTTTATCAACTCCTTTCTTCACTAAAACAGCAGTAGTACTATTAATTTGTAAATAAGTAGGTGTTATATTCGCTACATTGGCTTTAAAGGTAAACTTCATACCAGACGTTAGGGTAGTTATTGGAGAAGGGTAGTTTAAAGCATAGTACCCATTTGTATTTAAATAAGCTATTTGTTCTACTTGGGCAGACAAGCGGTTTATAACACACAGAACAAATAAAAGTATAAAAAATATTATTTTTTTCATTATGATAGTTTATAGAGGAAGGTTTTATAAAAAAATATTACATAAAGTCTTTCAATAAGAAACACATTTCAACCCATTATTTCAATAACACTTTAGCTTTCACTCTCCCTGTAACAGTTTCCAACCAAAGCCCTACAGATGTACCAGCACTAGGTATCGCGACACTTCCTGCAACACCAGCATCAGTCCCCGTGATACAATGCTGTCCCCTCACCGATCCATTATCAGCTATCACATCCACTACCCCAGCAACAGCTACTTTACAATACTCTCCATCAGGCACATCATCTTCATACACAACACCAATCACCGAAGTATGACCTGCAAGCCATGTTTTCCCAAAGGAATTATTATATGTTGGATGAACAATAACCACCTCTCCCTTTACAGACTTTGCTCCTGTCCTATTGATGAGGTAAATAGTAATAGCATTTTCTTTAGCCGCACTGTTATTCCCTAAGGCAATATCTCCATCTACATGCAGTTTGCTATCAGGTGCTTGTATCCCTATCCCTACAGAGTCTGTATTGCTTGTCAAATACACTTGACTACTTTCTTTTGTCCATGAAGAATTTGACCACCTAGCCACACCATTGGCATCACTTACCAACATATTTCCTTCGGCTTGATTACCATCTACATATTTAAACGCACCATTTTCTATAAGAACAGTATCAGACTTCAAATTAATTGTACCCTCTGTAGCCAAATTATTGATTTG
>WTJX01000411.1 GCA_011524675.1 Cytophagales bacterium | reverse complement strand
ACAATTCTTTAGTCCTTATTGAAATAGCAGGCGCACTAGAGAAAGCAAGAGATGATCAAGCCATAGAAGGACTTTACTTACACTTTGGCAATCCATTGGCTAGCTATGCCTCTTTACAAGAAATACGAACACAGATTCTCAAATTTAAAGAATCGGGTAAGTTTGTGGTTTTTTTCTCTGACTATGCCACCGAAAAGGCGCTCTACCTTGCAAGCCTTGCAGACCAAAGCTATGTCAACCCCGCTGGTCTAGTAGAGTTCAACGGCTTATCTGTAGAAAGACAATACATGAAAAAGCTCTTAGACAAGTTAGGCTTAGAGCCTGTCATCTTTAGAGTTGGCAAATATAAAAGTGCCATTGAACCCTATATCAGAGAAAATATGAGTGATGCTAGCAGGCAGCAAACCGAAGGTTTTCTCAATAGCATCTTTATGCACTATACCCAAGAAATGGCTGATGACCTCAGTATAACTACAGATAGCATTCGTCAAATAGCACATCAGCTGATGATACGTAAGCCACAAGATGCCGCAGATTTAGGAATCATTACAGGAATAGCATACGAAGACGAAGTACTAGACACTATTCGTACGTTACTATCCTTAGAGCCTAATGAAAAAATAAATAAGGTGCAATTGTCAAGTTACGCTAGTCCCCTACAAAGTGATGAATTTGCTACAGGCAAAATTGCTGTAGTGGTAGCAGAAGGAGAAATTATGATGGGAAGCTCAAAGCAAAACGAGCGCATAGGTAGTGATTTGGCAGGAACTATTCGTAAGCTAAGACAAAATGAAAATGTAAAAGCAGTAGTATTGCGTATCAACTCACCTGGTGGTAGTGCATTGGCATCGGATATTATTTGGAAAGAAATTATTGAACTAAAAAAAGAAAAACCTATCGTCGCTTCCATGTCAGATGTGGCAGCTTCTGGCGGTTATTATATGGCAATGGGTTGTGATAAAATCGTAGCTTATCCAACCACTATTACGGGATCTATAGGTGTGTTTGGGATGTCAATTAACATAGCAAATTTTATGGAAGACAAAATAGGAATCACCTACGATGTGGTAAAGACAAGTCCTTTTGCAGATATAGGTTCAGTAAATCGAGAGATGACCAGTCAAGAGCGAGGTATCATTCAAGGGGAGGTAGATCGTATTTATGAGGACTTTACTAGCAAAGCAGCACAAGGTAGAAATATGTCTCTCGAAGACCTACAAGAGGTAGCACAAGGGAGAGTATGGTCAGGAGAGCAAGCACTCAGCATTGGACTAGTAGATGAATTAGGTGGGTTAGAAGATGCGATACAGGTCGCAGCGAATCAAGCGGAGATAGAAGATTATACATTAGAATACTACCCAAAGCAGACATCTTTTTTGGAGCAGCTCATGGGAGATCCATATGAAACCATGTTACAGCAAAGTCTTAAAAAAGAGTTAGGTAGTTTTTATCATAGTTTTGAGTATATCAAGAATATCAAAGATAGGGATAGGATACAAGCAAGACTCCCGTACCTTATAGAACTTAAATAGTAAAGTAGGTCAAGGGCGATTAAGTTGGTATATACTTAACTTGATCGCCTCAGCTTAAAACCCTAAAAAAGCTAACAGCCAAAAGCTCATGAGAATTAAGGTGTAGTTTAAGTTTACCGAACGCTTATATTTCTTGTGATGCTTATTCCTCTGAACTGTTACAGATGATTTTATTCCATAAACGATAGCCCATATCATTGAGGTGGAGATTGTCAGAGATGAAAATATTAGCATTAGGGTAGCCATTAACTAACATTTTGTTCCACACATCTATATAATGTAGTTGTTCGTGATGCTCGCAATATCTTTCAAGCATATTATTAAATGTAAGGTAACCTTCTCTATACTTCCAACGCGAAGGACAAGGTTTCGCCCCGATAAAATAAATCTTAGCATAAGGTAACCTAGCTTTAATCTTATTCACCACATTTTGCGCTGTATATAATACTTCGGAAGGCTTCTTTCCAGAAGCAATGTCATTGTCTCCCTCATAGATATATATAATAGATGGACGAAATCTAAATATGGCCTTTTCAAGGTGAAACAGCAAGTCCGACATATGAGAGCCTCCAAATCCCGTGTTCACCACCTCTCTACCGTTACAATGCGTTAGGCTCGTCCACTTTCTGATGCTAGAGCTACCTGTAAAAACAACCGTTTCTCCTGTAGGGATTAAAAGCTTATCAAACTGAGCGACCTCCCTATCGTAGCGGTGTGGGTTCTGAGCATAGCATAATACATGAGTAAACAAAAAGATCAAGATCAAAAGTCTATTTCTATACAAAGTAATATGCTGCTTAGATGTATTTGTCATATGTATATATACGTTTTAAGTTTTAGAGTACTAAGTCGTTAGTACAAAGTCCAAAGTTTGTCAAATACTAATCGTTAATCACTAACCACTGTGTACCCTTCATTTCTTCATTTTTTAATTCCTTCATTTTCTTGAACAAAGGCACAAACTACCAAGTCACCCATTATTATTCTTCATTATACATTTTTAATTATTCATTAAAAAGAAGCCACTTTCGTGGAATAAAATCCAGCCCTCACGTCC
>WTJX01000542.1 GCA_011524675.1 Cytophagales bacterium | reverse complement strand
CCCTAAGATGTAGCGTTAAGCTTGTCCTGTATGTATTCGTTTGATGTAGACTTCTGCTTTACTACCAGTACTGCACTAAATTTTTAACGTTTTTTATCGTAAATTTCTTTTTTACAAAAAACATCGATAAGATAATGATAAAATAACATTTACTCGATTTATATTATCAAAAACTTATTAACTCTACTTTACGAAGTTGGAAATAATGTTTATTTTTTATGCGTTAGGGATAGAAGCGGCATCCTTTTTTGACCCTCAAAGGGCAAAAAAGATACAGCGGATAGCCCGACCCGAAGGGAAACGCCCTAACTTAGTAAAGTAGAATTATAAGATACCTTGACTAAGCATTAAATCTTAGTTACGCAAAGCCTTCTTCTATTAAAAAAACTTATATCTTGAAACGTACAATACTGCAAGAGTTAACAGAAGCACAAGAGGTGCTGACATTATTTATAAAACAAGAAGCTTCCATCAACTCCATTGAGCAGGCAGCCAAAGAAATGATAATTTCAATAAAAAGCGGAGGAAAGGTGTTTTCTTGTGGTAATGGTGGTTCTGCTTGTGATGCTTCTCATTTTGCAGAAGAAATGACGGGTTTGTTTCGAGAAAAAAGGAAGTCATTGCCTGCCATTGCTATTTCTGATGTGGGGCATATCAGCTGCACTGCCAATGATTTAGGTTTTGAGCATATTTTTTCACGCTACCTCGAAGGACTAGGCAATAAAGGTGATTGCCTTTTGGCGATTAGTACTAGTGGTAATTCCGATAATGTATATAATGCTGCAAAGATTGCCAAAGAGCAAGGTATGGTAGTAGTTGCGCTTACTGGAAAAGAAGGTGGTAAACTCGCTAAACTTGCCGACGTGGAAATAAGAGTACCTCATCAGGGGTATTCAGACCGTATCCAAGAAATACACATCAAAATAATTCATATTTTGATCTTACTGATAGAAGAGGGCTGTTGTGATAGTTAAGCCTACTCAAACAACTACTAATACAAAACAAATTCATTTTCAAAAAAATAACTATGCCATTGAACAGAACAAAAATTGTTACATTAATTTCCGAAGGAAAAGAAGGAGATGAGATAGTGGTAAAAGGTTGGGTACGTACCAAAAGGGGAAGTAAAAATGTAGTATTTATTTCCTTGAATGATGGTTCTACCATTACCAATTTACAGATCGTAGCAGACCCAAATCATTTTGATGAAGATTTGCTCAAAGATATTACTACAGGTGCTGCTCTAAGCGTTAGTGGAAGTCTGGTATCTTCTCAAGGTAGCGGTCAAGGAATAGAGTTAAACGCACAAAGCATTACAGTATTAGGCAAGGCAGATGCTTTAGATTACCCTTTACAGCCCAAAAAACATTCTTTTGAGTTTTTGAGAGAGCATGCACACTTGCGTATGCGTACCAATACGTTTAGTGCAGTCATGCGCATACGCAATGTAGCAGCTTTTGCGGTACATGAGTTTTTTCATAAGAAAGGCTTTGTCTATCTGCATACGCCCATTATTACTGGATCGGACGCAGAAGGCGCAGGGGAGATGTTTCGAGTAACTACTTTGGACCTCAAACAACCACCCCTTGATGAGCATGGAGACATCAACTTCTCAGAAGACTTTTTTGGTAAAGCGACCAATCTTACGGTATCTGGTCAGTTAGAAGGAGAGTTGGGAGCGATGGCTTTAGGAGAAATTTATACTTTTGGTCCTACTTTTAGAGCTGAAAACTCCAACACTACACGACATCTGTCTGAGTTTTGGATGATAGAGCCAGAAATGGCATTTTATGAGCTAAAAGAAGATATGGACTTGGCAGAGGAGTTTTTGAAGTATCTCATCAAAGAAGTGGTAAGCAAATGTGAGGATGATATTACTTTTCTTACGAAGAGGGAGTTGGACGAAGAAAAGACTAAGCCTCAAAACCAACGACACGAACTAAACTTAAAAGAGCGATTGCAGTTTGTGCTTGACAATGAGTTTGTAAGAATAAACTATACAGAAGCAATAGATATCTTATTGCAGTCAAAGCCAAATAAGAAAGGTAAGTTTACTTATCCTGTAGCATGGGGTATAGACATGCAGTCTGAGCACGAGCGTTATCTGGTAGAGAAGCATTTTAAAAAACCCGTTATCATCACAGACTACCCTAAAGATATCAAGGCGTTTTATATGAAGCAAAATGAGGATGGCAAGACAGTAGCTGCCATGGATGTGTTGTTTCCAGGGATAGGGGAGATAGTAGGAGGTTCTCAAAGGGAAGAGAACCTAGAAAAACTAACCGCTAGGATGGAAGAAATGGGAATCAATGAATTAGACTGGTACTTGGACACGCGCAGGTTTGGTACTGCACCGCATAGTGGTTTTGGTCTAGGTTTTGAACGCTTTATATTGTTTGTTACTGGCATGAGCAACATTAGAGATGTTATTCCATTTCCGAGAACACCAAATAATGCTGAATTTTGATATAGTAAAGCAAAATTCAAAGTATCGTTGAACAGTACGAAGTATCAAGAGAATAAAAGTATTCTTTGTACTTCGTACCTTGTACTTAATGCAGGCTTTTGTAAAAAGTAGGATATGGTGATTTTATGTAAACTAGCTTTTTATCAACGATATCCTAACTAAGCGTAATCTTGAAACCTGTAACGTAGGGAGTAGGAATATTTTTGGGAAGAGTAATGGTCAGTACTTCGGCATTGCGTTTCCATTTTATTTTTTCTTTGCTGCCTATAAGCTCTATATTCTTAATTTTTTTATTCAATACGCCACCTTGTGCAAGAGACTTTATATGAATATCGTTTGTAGGTTTGTTTAGTACAAAGGCATAGAGCACACCATCTTTGGTAGTGAAACGTATATCATCTTGTGAAAAAGCCTTATGGTTTTCTCCTTGCCTCCCATCTTTCATCTTCAAAGGGCCTTCACCAAATATTTTCCAAGGCCTAGAACCGTAAATGCCTTCACCATTGATTTTTAAGAAATCGCCAAAGGCAGTGAGGTAAGCAAGTTGATTGTCTGGAATAGTGCCATCGCCTTTGAGTGCTATGTTGAGCATGACCACACCGTTTTTGCTTATAGCATCTACAGCATTGCCTACCATGATGGGAATACTCATTTTGTTTATTGCATTTTTTCTATAAAACCAATTGCCAGACAGGTCTGTTGCCCACATCCATGGTTGTGTTTTGATACTGTTGGCACTACCTCTCTCTAGGTTATAGGTAAAGGACTCTCTATCTACTTCTGGGTCTTTGAATGATAAAACGACACTTTGCTTACCTTTATTTTCTACCAAATCTCTATTGATAAAATCGGTAAAGAGTTTGATGCCTATGCCCTTACCTCCTTCTATTTTTGGGAAAGGTGCATCATTGTTGAACATATCGGGATCATATTTTTCGATAATGTCCCAGCAGCGAGCATACCAATGCTCATTCCAGCTATCTTGTGTGCTGTAGTTCATAGGATCATAATCCATATTAAAAAATTGCCATTCCGGCGTATTTGGCTTTTGGTATTTGCGGGCACTCATAAGGAAGCGTGGAGACCAATATAGGTGTGTAGAAACGCCAAATTTGAGCCCATGCTTCTGTGCAGCTTGCTTCCATTCACCTAGTACATCTCTTTTAGGTCCCATCTTTACGGAGTTCCATGGGAAAAAGGAATCATACATATCAAAGTTATCGTGGTGGGTAGCTACAGGCATGATAAAGCGAGCACCATTTTCTTTGACCAGTTTTACTAAGGCATCGGGATTCCATTTTTCTGCTTTAAATAGCGGGATGAGGTCTTCGTACCCAAACTCAGAAGGGTGTCCGTAGCGTTCGGTGTGCCATTTGGTAAGAGTCTCAGACATCCCCATCTTACCTTGATAGTTTTCTGGTACTACTTTGTACATGCGCCTTGCATAGTGCGAGCCATCATTGGGCCTATTCTCATCAGTGGCTGAGGATATGCCCCAGTGCATCCATACACCTATTTTCCCATCTATAAACCATTGGGGGACTTCATAATGTGATTTGAGAGATTCCCAATTGGCTTTGATGATGCCATCTTTGGGAGCAGGTTGTGCATTCAAAAACAAAGACTTAGCATATAGACATAGGCTTAGTGCAAAAAAAATACGCTTCATTATATATTAATTTAAAAATTAATAGAAGGCTTTGCAAAATCATTTCTTGCATTTGTTCAGCCTTATACAAAATTTTAAAACCCTCATTTACAATCAGTAAATTGCGGTTTTAAAATTTTGAAAGCTTTGACTAAGCATAAAACATTAGTGATGCAAAGCCTTCTAATAGAAAGTGTATTGTTTTTGAATTGAGTAGATTTCTAAAATAGAGATATTTTTGTTTAGAAACAAGTTTTTGTAAGTATTCACTAAAGTAAGGCTTGACTTTTAATGAGTTTCGACTCTATAAGTGCTCAGTTTAAGTATTTTTGGATGACTACTTATGATTGATAACAGCTTAAGGGTAATGAAAACACAAAAGTCAAAAGATGAACTTTTGACTTTTGTGTTTTGGGATTTTGCTATCTAAGGATTTTTGAAACTTAAATGTTTCCTTTTTTCTAAGATAATAAAGTATGACTAAAAGTCGTCAATATTACTTTCTATCTTACTCATTTTACTGCTTGAGTACGCTCCTGTAGCTTGGTATATGATCTTGCCATTTTCGTCTAATAAGAAGAAGTAAGGGGTGTCTTTAGTCTCAAACCCTAAACTTTCTTTGAACTGCTTTATTTTTCCTTTGTAAAATAGGATATAAGGTTGGATATGTGGATCTACTTTCTTTAGAGCTTGTTTTTTGGCTGTACCAGCTGCCGCTGCATTGATTCCTGTAAACATCGGTACAAAGTAAGTATGTATATCATAGCCAAACGAGTTGAACAGTCCTCCCGCTCCTCCTTTTAGCTTTGGTTGTATAAACTTATCAAACACAGGTTGATACCATGTCTTGAGCTCTTTTTCAGATTTTTTAGAATATGCCATACCCAATAAGGTGTATTTTCCTTTGGTGTAGGAGGGTAATTCTATTTTTTCACTTTTAATAGTTTCTGCCTCCATCGTTGGGAATACATCTTGTGCCATAGCACTAAAAGCTGAAACTAGTATAAAACAACTTAATAAGGTGATCTTTTTCATTTTTTAGATTTTTACATGCTTATAAGGATAACAAACATACAAAAAAATTGAAATCATCAAACTAGAAAATTATTTGTAACTACCCAGTAGTAAACAAAATAAAGAATTATTCGTCTGATCCCACATCTATTATTCAACCACATTCCCAAACAAAAAAGCGACCCTACTTTATTTACTAAAATAAAATCGTTTTCAATTCTTTAATTCCGCTCAATTTGTGGTGCGAAGTGAAACACTTCGACTAGTGGGGGGGGGGCAGACACGATTTATAAACTCGCGCAAGCTTTACACTTTATTTTTAACCCCTTCTTGGACTAGCGGAGGATTATTACACGCAATGTGTTCCATTTGGAATAAAGTTGTTTAGCCAAACAGTTGATGCATCATATATAGTATTTTTAAAAATTGCTTTTCCTATATTTAGACTAGATATTAAAGCTCCTTTCAAATTTGCGTTTGTAAAATTAGCCCCATCCAAATTAGCATTAGTGAAGTCAACATTTTGAAGATTAGCATCTTCAAATAGTGTTGAAATTAATATGCTATTTTTTAAATTTGAATTTGACATATTAGTACTCCTACAGTCAGCTACAATCAAGTTAGCAGACTCAAAGTTACAATTACTCATATTAGAACCAAACAAAAAGGCTCCTCTCAAGTTAGTGTTCAAAAAACTTGACCCAGACAAATCAGAATCTTCTAATTCTGCTCTATGTAAATTTAGATTATCAAGAGATACACCATTTAAAAAATCGTATGGCACTTCTATATTTAAATCTGTTGCACAATATATTATCATACTTTAATTTTAAAATCTTCCACAATCAATTGGATCAACGATAGTTTTTTGAATTGGTAAAGATACTTTACCTAGAAGAGTCTGTTTTGTAGATCCTTAAAGAGCTTTAGCCACCGTAGAGAACCATTATCGAGCTGAGTCATGCGATGACAGCAAATTATGATAATGCTTGATGACTGCTATTGTATCACCAAAATCATCTCCTTGACGTAAGATAGAAATTCTTTAGCTGGCCTTCAAGCTAGCGCATCGCAAAATTATGGCACAAAGAAGCCCATCTACTATTCAAACACACTCACAAAACAAAAAAAGCGACCCTACTTTATTGCTAAAATAGAGCCGCTTTTACTTCTTTAATTCTGCTCAATTTGTGGTGCGAAGTGAGACACTTCGACTAGTAGGGGCTATTGGTGGCTGTTACATATACATCTAGAAAGGATGATATTCGAAAAAGTAAGACGGTTATTTTCTATGTTGAATACCAGTAAACGGCATTGATTATTGTATAAATATTCACAATCCAAAATAAAATTGTTTTTTATAAATAACTGATTCTCTTTAGGTGTTGAAAATTCTAGAGGTAATAAATTAACTAAAACTATTTGATTTGATTTATTAATATTACACCCTATTAATTGAAGGTTTCCAAAAACATTTTTAAAATATGGATCTATACGACTATCTTGTGTAATTCTTTTTAAGACTTTTCTAGAAACTTTTTTATCTGGAAGGAAAGTTGACTGAACATTAAATCCATCTATAGTCATATCATAACTAAAACTAGAAAAATTATAAACAACTTTCTTGTCCTTTCCTATTGAATCAATTCTATGATTTGTATCTACATCAGTTTTGTAAAGTATATTATTAGCTATCGTTGAAATAAGCTTTTCGAGTTTAAAACTAGGTGAGTTAGTAGTTTTTTGTAAATCATTTTTACAAATCGTTACATTATTTTCATTAGTATAAATACTTTCATCACTAATTTTATTTAACTTATCAATACCTTGTAATAAAGGTAAAATCTCTTCACTTACAATTTTCTTTTCAAGAGACTGCTCAAACCTAACTTTATTACTTAAAGAGTGTTTTTTTGAAACACTATGAATTGAACAGCTACAATATTTTTTTTCTATTGTTAATTTGATTTCATTTTTATAATAATTGAAGTGGTCATACCAGCTTTCAATAAATTTAATAGAATCATTTAAAGATAGATTATTAAATAAAGGAATAGAATCATGTATTTTAGTGTACTTATTTTCTTGTTTCGCAACAGAAAACAATTCTTCATTTTCAAAAAACAAAAGTCGATTTTCATCTATTTGAGCAATACTTACTTTTATAAGAAAACAAACTTTGAATATTGTTAATATTTGTTTGTAGTGAATCATTTTGTTACACCTTTATGATAACTGCTAGAAGCGATCTCCAAGTTCTTTTTATCAACTTGATCTAGATCCTCTAAGTCCTCTCCTTTGTAAAAATTTACCATATAATAAGGACACATTATAGTGATTTTATCTCCATTTTTTTGTTGGTACTCACCACCGTAAAGAGCTCTTTTAACTGCTTCTTCTTGGCATAGCTACAAAAGCTCGGTCATGCGATGACAGCGAATATATGAAAATACTTGATGACTGCTATTGTATCACCAAAATCATCTCCTTTACGTAAGGTAGGAATTCTTTAGCTAGCCTGCAAACTAGCGCATTGCAAAATCATGGCACAAAGAAGGGTATCTATTATTAAAATACACTCCCTAAAACAAAAAAAGCGCCCCTACTTTATTGCTAAAATAGAATCGCTTTCAATTCTTAAATTACGCTCAATTCATGGTATGATGTGAGACACTTCGAACAGTGGGGGGACTAAATTGAAAAATTTGGTACTTTAAAATTTAGGAAAACAATCTGGAACATAAGAGTCAGATGCTAAAGGGGGGAGCCAATAGCCATTTACTATACCATATCTCCATAATAATATTGATGATACGATAAAAAGAAAAACTAACCACCCCCTAATTCTCCGTAGTTTACTAGACTCATCCTTGTATTTTGATCTAATCTTTGACTCTAAATCATACCTTCCATATCTGTAATACATAATTAGGGCTATTACTAAAATTGGTACGATTCCTCTCTCTAAGTTTGTCACTCCACTTAGGAGATTTGTTTTAAATAGTTTTTGAAAAAATGCCCAAGCTCCAGTCCAAGTAAAAAAAAGTAAAGCTCCTACGTAAAGAGTACATCTTTTAACAGATGCTATGCTATACTTTGATACATATTTAAATGTATCTGTAAACCTTAGTAAAATGTAATCAATCACATGAAACATATTTCTTAATTACCTCTTTTTAAAACTGGATTAATTGGAGGTTTCTGATACCCCATTTTAATTGCTGAATTCATAGCATCATTAGCATAATCTAAGAACGGTTGATAGTTACACCCTGTTTCTAAATACAGATTTGTGTAATATTGATATCGAGACAATGAATTTTGCATCGCTAACTTAGCAGCATAAGGGTCATTCATAGCAACATCTAAAAAAGTAACTCCTAGACCTACAAAAGGATTGACTTCTGTAATTAATACCATGGTAGCATTACTAAAATAGAACCGCTTTTAATTCTTTAATTCCGCTCATTTTATGGTGCGAAGTGAGACACTGTGACTAGAGGGGAACGGATTTACTCATTTACTAAAGTATAAATATCAAAATCAATGTCAGCCTTTAATTTATAAAGAAAAGAAATAAAGTCTATTGACATATATAAACT
>WTJX01000210.1 GCA_011524675.1 Cytophagales bacterium | reverse complement strand
CACTACATCCAAAATGCTATGATCCCTATAATTGAGCAAACGATTATCCGTACCTTCCAACTGGAACTTTGTTTGCAGTACGGACTGTAGCTGTTTAGATAAAAACGAGACATGTCTCAGTTGATTAGGATCACCCGCAATGACAAGACGCTTTGCCCTTTGTATGATGGGCAAACAACTGGCAATATCGCATTGAGTTGCCTCATCAATTATCGCTACATCAAACATTTCGTTTTCGAGAGGCAACAAGTCCTTTACATCAGCCAAGTTGGTAAGCCAAATAGGAAACGCTTTTAGCAATTTTGTAAACTCAATACGCCTCAACCTATTCAGTTTTTCAGTATCATTAGCCTCCTTTAGGGCTTCGTGAAAATGGTTAAGCGTTTTCCAGTCATGCTTTAAGCTATATTTCACATTCTTTACATACCTCAGCATAAAGCCCTCAATTATTTTTTCTAATAGCCTACGATCTATCGCACCTAGCTCTTGGCTATATTCCCACAAAGGCTTTTGCATTTTATTTTGGAAAGAGATATAGCCCTTTTTAAGTTTTTGCCATAGACCAAGCTTTTGTTTAGACAATAACGCTCCCCATCTCACTTCTTGTTTTAACCTTTTTTGGAACGTTGCTTCCAGTTCGTTTCTTAGTCTCTTTTCTTCTACTATATCTTCTTCTGTTGTTTCCAAAAGATATGCTAGCGCATGGCCTCTCATTTTTGAGTCCAAACCCAATGCCACCTTCAAAAAGGCAAATGTATTCTTTCGTGTCAGCAAAGCCTTGAGGTATCTTCTGAGAGGAGTGAGATAATTGCGTTTCTTTCCTCCCCTCATCATAAAGGCATCGCTACCTACTTGTCTTACCACCGTCTCACTTATAACATCTACAGCCTCATTCGTTCTAGAAGCAATCAATACGGACTCCCCCCTACTCATATGCTCGATGGCTATCGCACCAATAGTATAAGACTTCCCTGTCCCTGGCGGACCTACTATAAAAGTTAATGGATGTGTACTGCTAGATTTCAGTATATCTTTTTGGGTGTTGCTAAGCAACATAGGAATATCTCCTTGGGTATAAGGCTTAGCCTCAACTATTTCTTCTTGCAACAATGCCCTCAATGGAGTAGAAACATCATGGCTAGCCGCAAGCTCTTTGAGCTCATTGATTACCCCTCTTGTATTGGCAGATTGAGGTACTAGCCCCACTATACTACTTGGCAACAACACCAAACTAGCCCCTTCTTCTTTTTGTGCCTTCCTCAAAGCATGAACTTTTACATTGCTAGGGTAGCTATACAACTCATCTGTATTGACATGAGGAAAAAACTTTTTGAAAAACCGAACAATTGTCCCTACGTCTTCAAAACCAATCACATCTTTTGGCAGTAAAGCAAAGTCAGCATCTTGTAGCAACTCATTTTGGTCGCCATCGGTCAATAAGGAGATAAGAGGAAAATTGATTCTTTGCTGCTTGCTGTCTATAGATAAATAATGAAAACTATCTCTCTCCTCAATTTTTGCAGGGTAATAAAAAAGAGGAGAGCATAACTTCTGTACATCACCTTTGGCATCCACATACTGTCCGCAAACAAAGAAGACACCATAAAGAAGCACTTTCTCCTGCTCAAATAAGCGTTGTTTTTTTAGTAAAGCCTCCGCTTTTTGAGAATCTACGGCGACGAAGGGAGCATCAGCGGTAAGAAGTTCTTCTTTCTCAGACAGGTAAAGTTTATTTTCGATTTTTACATTCAAAAAATCATAAATCTCCAATTGCCTATTGTCAGATTGATAACAAGACCTATAGTAGTCTATCAGTTTAGCTATTTTTGAATCCATTATTAGCCTAAAGATAAAGACTTTTCTATAACATTCTTTTTTATTTTCACCCTTTCGGGAAATAAAATCCTGCCCTTCCGAATATCTAGTCGTTAGTATCTGGTATCTAGTATTTTAGCTATATGCTCATGCGACATACAATATGAGTTACAAGTGGTTAGTTATTATTTTTAGTGCTTAATTCAGCTTTTTCTTTTTAGAGTTTGACTATTTGTAGGTTTTGGTCAACAACTTGTCTTCGTGTTCTTTTTTCATTTTCTCTAATCTTAATTACTTTAGAAAGCTTTTCTGTGAGTCCATTTTCACTTTCTTGAGATATGATTAGATGGATTCTATTTTCTCCTTTTTTTCGACCGTCAATCTCGTTTAAATAAATCCTAAGTAATTCAATGCGCCATAGCTCTTCCATTTGATCAAAATCTTCCATAACGATCAACGAATTATTTTCCGAAATCCAGTCCCAATGGAAATCTAAAATTTGGTTTATATTGTAGCTTTTTGCGCTGTACCAAGGTGCATACAGTTTTTCTTTTTCTATTACATCACAATACTCATCAATTGACTTTAACTTTCTAGGGAATCGAAAAACCTCAAAATTCAGGTCTTTAATCAAAGCATTAATAAACATTCGCCTTTCAGCCTCAGTTTTCCCAACAATTAATAGATGCTTCTTAGATAATATCTTCTGCGTTTTTTCAACCATTGTAATCAGTTAATTAGTTCTACTTACGAAATTAAACTGACTAACTACTACAA
>WTJX01000335.1 GCA_011524675.1 Cytophagales bacterium | reverse complement strand
CGAAGCCAAACTTATTGGTGGTGTATAATCAAGAGAAAAAGCTTGATATTCCTGATAATTATGAACCAAAACCTAAAGGTAAATAAGTCTTTTCATTAAGGGTTTAAAAAGACGTTTTAAAATAAAAATTAAAACGTCTTTTTTAATCCTTACTATTTTTATAAGCTCTAGGAGTCATATTAAATTTCTTACTAAAACTTCTAGAAAAATATTTAGGATTGTTGAAACCTACTTTGTAAGCTATTTCAGAAATATTTTCACCACTATTCTTTAATAAAAGAGCTGCCTTTTTAAGACGAATATCTTGAATCAGTTCTTTTGGTGCCATATTTGTAAGGGCTTTTATTTTTCTATAAGCTTGTGCAGAGCTTACGCCTAGCTCTTTCGTTAATACTTCTACTGAGAAATCAGGGTCGCTCAAGTGCTTGTCTACTGCTTGAAAAATGTTTTCCATAAATGTCTCATCTACAGAGGTAATAGTAATACCTAGTGGTTTTACTTCTAAGTTTTTACTAAACTTTTCGTGTAATTGTGTACGTTGTCCTAATAGATTTGCGACATTAGCTTTCAATAGTTTAGTAGAAAAAGGTTTTGTAAGGTATAAATCAGCTCCGTTTTCTATACTTTTTAGTTGATCTAAATCATTTGTTTTGGCTGTCAAGATGATAACAGGTATATGACTAGTTCCAATATCTTCTTTAATAAGGCGACAAAACTCTATTCCGTCGCAAATAGGCATCATGATATCTGTTAAAATAAGGGATGGGTTGTGCTCTTTGGCTATTTCAAAACCTTCTTTACCGTTGGCTGCTGTCAAGATGTTGTATTCTCCTTCAAACTGTAAAGCCAAATATTTGTTTAAGTTCACATCATCTTCTGTGATTAAAATAGTAGGCAAATCACTGTTATGGACTACTTTTTGATTTTCTAAGGTTGCGGGAATTTCTGCTGGAGTATTCCATTTTTCAAAGATATTTTCTACCTCAAAATTCACGTGTTCTTTAGAAAAGGAAACGGTGAAGCATGTTCCTTTCCCCGCTTCTGAGGATACATTGATCTCCCCGTCCATAAGTTTCACCCACTCTTTTACTAGCGTTAGTCCTACTCCTGTTCCTTTTTGAATAGTCTGTGATACTGTTTGACTATCATCACTATAAAAAGGGTCAAAAATCTTTTTAAGATTAACTACCGAGATTCCACTACCGGTATCAACAATTTTTAGTTGAAAGTTGGTCTTATCTATATCGTTTTCTGCATTGAGCTTTATGTGTATTGTGCCATGTTTGGAAGTATGTTTGAAGGCATTAGTCAATAAATTAAAAATGATACTTTCAAATTTATCTTTATCAAGATCACATTCTAACAATGATACATCTGATTCAAAGGTAAAAAATATTTGATTTTTGTTAGCTAAATCTTTGAAAAGATGTCCGATATCTCTAAGTAGTAAAGTAATGTTTACTTTATCATACTTCATATCTATTTGGCTAAGTTTTACTTTTCTAAAATCCAATAATTGATTGGTAAGCCTTACTAGGCGTTCTGTGTTCGTTTTTATCAGATCAGCATAGTGCCTATTTTCTTCAGAAAGTTTAGAGTCTAATATGTTTTGTATTGGCCCTTGTATTAGAGTCAAAGGTGTTTTTATTTCATGAGAGATATTAGTAAAAAAGTCTAACTTTTGTTTTTGTAATTTTTCTTCTTTTTCTCTCTCTACTTTCAATTGGAAAAGATCTTTTTCCTTTTTATCCTTTGTCTTTTGATATTTCCATATTTGATACAGAATAAAACATAAAATACCTATCCATAGGGTATATCCCAATGTACTACGATACCATGGCGGTGAAACACTAAAGTGTAGTGTGGTGCTTTGTCCTTTGGTTTGTTGAAATACTGACCTAATGCTAAAGGTATAATTACCAGACCTTAAATTTGGATACCTTACCTTGTTTTGACCTGTTCTTAGAATGCTCCACCCATCATCTACACCATCTAATTTATATTCATATTCGTATTCTCTAGATATTTTGTAATCAAAGCTCGAAAACGAAATTTCTATGTCTTGTCCTTCAGTATAGTCTAGGTCTGGTCTATTCGTTTGTCTTAGTTGATGTAAGGTTTCATCGTTGATAGGAATATTGTTTATTGTGATATTGGTAAAATAATTTTTAGGAATAAATGGCCTAAGAGGTGTTTTTTGTGGATATAACTTAAAAAAACCATTATGAGTTCCAAAATACAAACTCCCATCGACATGCTTAGAACAACCTTGTGTAAAGTTACTAGAAACCGTACCTTGGTTCATATTTAATCTTATTAATTGATTATTATCTTTTTTGTAATAATAAAGTCCTTTTAGCGTTCCTAACCATAGTCTGTTTTGTTCATCAGCCAAGATATTTTGTATATTCAGTTGTTTTGTATGTTCATGGTTTACAATACCAGGGATGGTGTCATTTTTTGGGTCTAGTGAATGTAAGCTACCACCACAGGTGTACCAAACAATGTTATCTTTATCTATTTCTAGTCCGTATATATATCCCACTTTTACTTTCTTTTTCTTGAAATCATAGTGCATATCGTATTGTTTTATTGTATTACTTTCATATTTCCAATAAATTAGTCCATGCCCCTTAGTGCCTATCCAATAGTTCCCAAGATAGTCTTCGCGTATTTCATTCACATCTATGCTATCAAAAAACACCTCAAAGTTGTCTGTTTCTGGTAAATACTTATTCAACCCTTTGCTTGTTGCTACCCAAATGTTTTGCTTAGTATCTTCATATATACACCATGTTGTATTATTGCTCAGTGTATTTTGTGTTGGAGATTTATATCTTTTATAATGCTTGATCTGTGGTGTTTGTTTATTTTTTTCTTCTTTGGAGATAAAATGTAGCCCTTGACCATTAGTTCCTACCCATATATTTTCTTTTGAATCTTCAAAAATGGGGAACACTCTCAGATCATTTTCCTCCTTCAATATTTGTATGTGTTTATATCTTGGATTTGTTGTTTGAGCTTCTTCTTTGGTAAGATGATGAAGTCCCCCCCCCCACGTACCTACCCATACACTACTATCTTTAGTGATACATGGAAAGCTAATATTTCTATTTTGTATTCTATATTTCGTTTGATTTGGACCTTTTTTGAAAAAATAAAACTCTTTTTCATCAACTTGTACTTTTAGTATTATGTTTTTCACTGTTACTATCCACAATATTCCACTGTTATCTACGAAGAGTTTTCTTATCCTATAGTCGGTCAAGAAATCAAATACACCTTGTAATTTTTCGTGTTCTAACAATAAACTAGCAGTGTATTGATTGATAAATCCCGCTCCCATATCATTTGGAAGATGATTAACATAAAGACTAAGACCAGCATTAAAGCTTGCAAGCCATAGATTTCCTTTTTGACCGATAACGATATCCATCATACTATGACTGTTAAGCTTGAATTCTTCCTTATCAACCCTCATGGGCATTAGTTCATATTTTATTTTTTCATCGTTTGTAATATTAGTCTTATTTTTTGCTCCTAGCTTGAATATACTTCCACCAGCACAAATCCAATAAACGCCACTATTTCTTTGTATTATTTTTTGAATACCATTTCTTTTAAATACAGTTTGATAATTAAGCGCTATTTTATCAAAGTTAGTTTTTAGATCATTGATTGGTAAAAATATTTTATTATCATTTTGTATTATAACAAGTTGTTTTTTATTATTTTCAAACAAACGTGTAATGGGTTTACCTTTGATTCCATTCAGGCGTTCATCGTTCAATAATAATTTTTGTACCTTTTTTGTTTTTATATCTTTTCTGAACACCCCTTTTTTAGTTGTCAGAATTAAGCTACTATCAGAAAATACAATGCCATCATAGACTGTGCTATCTGTGATAGAGCTATCATCGCAAAACTCGTATTTCTTTAGGCTGAAAGTAGGCTTATCTAAATAATAGAGTCCATTTTCGGGGGTTAAGACGATAAGTTTGTTATCAAATTCAATTATTTTTTTTATAGAAATTCCATTAACATCATCTACTTCTATCTTTGGAGTTTTAAAGTCGTAACCATCAAATTGTATTAGTTTATCTGATATTACAAACCACATATAACCCTTTTTATCTTGATAGATATCTTTTACAGCATCATTTTTTGAAGGCATGTCATAAGATAACACTTCTATTTGACCAGTATAATACTGACTAAAACAGCTATATGAAGCTATCAAAATGAATATAAAAAATAATCTTTTCATGTGTTTAAAATGTGTTCAAGTGTTCTTGTATTTGAGTGGTCAAGTTAAAAAAGTCTTGCGCAATGAGCTATGGGCTTTGAGTTTTTAATCATAATTCTCCCGCAAGATTAATACTACTTAATAACAATTTATACTCCTTTTAAGTTGTTTATAGATTATCATGAATTTGTTTTAACCTCCAAAACTATATATTTAACTTTCAAAAAGCTAATAGTAAAAGTACAGGATTGCCATATCTGTATAAACCTTATACACATTTACTTAGACAGTCATTCTAAAAAGTTATACTTTTAAGCCAGCATCATTTCTGTCCACGGACATATTATTTTTTTTCTAAAATAATGGTAGTAGTTCCATCCAAAGGATCTTTTTCTTTAAAAGATTGCTTAAGCAAGGGGGCCGCTTTGCCAAGAGTATGTAAGAATTTTTGTCTTGTCATAATGACTACATCATCATGCTTCTTTACATACTGTTCTAAATCTTTGGGATAATAAATCATTTTTACGGGGTGTGGTAGCTGAAAAAAATAAGCAATATTTGACCTTTTATAAATGGCTATGTGCTGATGTTTCTTTATTTCTTCAATAGAGTTTATTACTGGATTAAACTTATCTCCTAATGGGAAAATAATGTAAAATATAAATTGTGATAATAGCAGGGAGGTACAAATAAAGCTTACAATTAGCGCTTTTACTTTTTTATTCAAATAAAAGAAACTAATAAGTATAAAACTTATTGTAAGCAATAATAAAGCTAATATGATATTTGTAGATTCTATAAAAAAGAATAGTGTCTCAAATGAAATACTAATATATACAATAGCTGAAAGTAATAAAGCTAGTATGGGAAATGCACTTATATATATTTTTTCTTTTCGCCATTCTTTATCGTTCAACTCAATCAAATAATTTGATAAAACAATAGCTAAAAAAATAATAACTGGAGATAAATAATTTGGCAGTTTAGTGCTCGCAACAGAAAAAAACAATATAACTATGGTCGAAAAAAGAAGACAAACATGAATGAGGATATTTTGATTTTTGAGACTTTTTCTGACTGCCTGTACGATAAAGGTGGAGTAAGGGAGTAAAAGTGCTAAAGCAAACAAACTTGGAAAGATGAACAAAGCACTATGTTTTTCTTTTGGTTCTATAAAACGTTCAAAATTATGTCTTATGAAAAAGCCCTTTGTCCACTCTCCATTACTTTCTTTGTGTACAAGGTAAAACCATGGCAATACAATAGCAATAAATAAAAGCATACCTAATAATGGCTTGATGTCTGAGAAAAAACGGTATTGACGTTTAGAAAGAAAATAGATGAAAATCGTAAGGCTAGGGAATAAAAGCGCGATAGGTCCTTTGCTAAGAAAACCTAATGCTATGGAACAATAGCATATACATAGATAAGCGATTTGTTTACTTCTTACATAATAACAAAAGCTTATCATGGATGCTGTGAGAAAAAAAATGAGATAAGGGTCAGGAGTAGCTAGATGGAACTGTACTTGAAAGCCTATGCTAGAAAGTAATATCAAAAAACAAAGCCAAGCTTTTTTTTCATTTAAAAAATCTTTACATGCTTGAAAGGTGATTACTAGCGTGAGTGCACCAAAAACAGCTGAGAAGAAACGAGCTGCAAAAGGTGTAGAACCGAATAGACTGTATGCTATGGTCATAAAAAAGTAATGTAAAGGAGGTTTGTCTGGTCTTAGTTCACCGTTGATTCTTGGGATAATAAAATCACAGTTGAGCCACATTTCCCTGGCACATTGAGCATTGGCAGCCTCATCTACAATATAGATAGAATAACCCCAACTATTAGAAAGTAAGAAAAACAATCCTAGGACAAAAATGATAAAGAGAGGATATACTAACCTTATAAAACCTACGTTCATATACTTATTCAAAATAGCAAAATTACCACTTTTCTTTAGTTGAGAAAACACTTTATATGATTAAGTTTTATTAAGGGTTACTTTTTGCCTTTAGAATAGTTGTTTAGATAATGAGAATAATTACTACTCATATTATCTTTTTACTTCTTATATCTCTTACTCGTGGGTTTCCTCAAGTACCTTGGCAAGTAGCGAATGATAGTAGACTTACACATCATGTAATGACTGTTTTGTTAGATCCTAGTACTTTAGTGCTTGGTGGTGAGCTTTCTTTTGAAGAAGGTGATGCCTTAGGAGCTTTTGTAGATAGTGCAGATGTATTGAATTGTGTGGGGTATTTTATATGGGATACAACTAATACTCTAAAGACTTTGTACATTCATATAGATATGAATAATCAGTACGGCTTTGGTATAGGTGATACTGTCTTTTTGAGACAATGGGACAATTCTTCTGCTTGCATAAGAGATATTTATCAAGTGAGTGCAGTAAGCTCTACCTCAACTCATCATAGTACTATTACTTTTAATCCAGATACAGCGCTTTTTATAGAAAGCATGACAGCCTCTGATATTAGTTTTACTTACGACACCACACTCTTTTGTTGGGAAGACACAATGCCCTACCTACCCATCATCAATAATTCCTTAAATCATACGGATGATGGTATAAACTATGATTATACTTCTAGCTCTTCTCAAAGCGTTGACTCATTTACTGGCGAAATCACACCTTATCTCTCTTCGGAAGTGGGGGAGTTTCAGATAACTCTTTCTACAGACTATTGTATAGCTTCTTCTACCTTTGATTATCAGATACAAGACTGTGTAGAAGAACTTCCCTTGGCAGATGATAAGACTTTGACCCCTTACTTTGAACCTAGCGGTATAAGCAACAGCTTATTTCCTATTGACCAAAATGCTAAGGTAGAAATTTTTGACATTAAAGGACGTTTAGTTAATGAACTTCAAGCTCCCATCAATTGGGATGGTTCTGATCATAACGGTAATATGCTTCCTACTGGACTATACTTTATTTTGCTTGATGGTGAAAAGAAATTTGAACTTACCTTAGTAAGGTAATATGTTAGAGATTTTGAGATATAAAGATTTTGAGATTTTAAGACTTCAGGATGAAAGACATAAAGCTAGTGGATAGTGATTAACGATTAGTGTTAAATTATGTGTTATGGGTTATGAATTATGAGTGAATTTGAAATAACAAAAAACAAATAAAAAAGCTAAGTACTAAAAGCTCATAGACTATTGACCATCGACTATGGACTCATTTGTACTAGATACTCAAAAAAGCTGGATTTTATTCCACGAAAGTGGCTTCTTTAATTAATAATGAAGAATTAAAAATGAATAATGGGGTGTTGTGGGGATTGGGAGAGTAGAGCATTATAGAATTAAGAAATGAAAAAATTAAAGTAATTAAAAAATGAATAAGACTTTCAGTGATTAGTGGTTGACGATTAATTAAATAAACTTTGGACTTTGGACTAACGACTTAGTACTCAAAATGAAGAAAGGTGGTTTGTGTAATATAATGTTTGTAACAAAAAAATATTTTATTACATTCATAGAATGATTAAAAGAAGGCTTTGCATAACTAAGGTTTTGTGCTTAATCAATTTATGAAAAACATGACTAACGACCAAGACAAAATAAATCAACTCTCAGAGAAGCTAGACATTCTTTTGAGAAGACAGAATGATTTTTCGAGAGAAATCAATCAACTGAAAATAGAAATTGAACAACTACAAAGCGCTACAAGCCTACAAAGCTCTAAAGAGGTACCTCCTATAGTCGATAAAACAGTAACCCATACTAGCGTCAACATCAAAAGTGAGAAGCTAACGCCTAACGCTGAGTCTCACCCAAAAGAACAACCTGCTACAGTTCCTACACCAAAGCAAAAGACCTCTGCTCAACTTATAAGCAAAAAACCGAAAGTTAAACCTAAGCTCGAAAAGTTTATTGGTGAAAACCTCATCAATAAAATTGGTATCATCATTACGATCATAGGTGTCTCTATCGGTAGCAAATATTCTATCGAACATGATTTGATTAACCCACTGACGAGAATAGTTTTGGGTTATCTCACAGGTTTGGGGTTAATGGCTTTTGGCATAAAGCTAAAAAAGAAATATAAAAACTACAGTGCAGTACTTGTAAGTGGTGCTATGACCATCATGTATTTTATCACTTATGCGGCTTATAGCTTTTATGATTTGATACCGCAAGAAATGACTTTTTTGCTCATGCTTGTCTTTACAGCATTTACTTTGGTAACTTCTATCCACTACAATAAACAGATTATTGCTCATATAGGACTTGTAGGTGCTTATGCTGTTCCTTTTTTGTTAAGTCAAGGGGAAGGAAAGGTTGCTTTCTTGTTTAGTTATATGGCTATCATCAATAGTGCTATTCTTATCATTGCTTTCAAAAAATACTGGAAATGGCTTAATTATTCTTCTTTCTGTCTTACGTGGTTGATATATGTCTTATGGTATGTATTTGACTATCAATCGGACAATCATCATTCTTTGGCTATTACATTCCTCGTCCTATTTTTCACTATATTTTACCTTACGTTTCTTTCCTATAAACTACTACAT
>WTJX01000580.1 GCA_011524675.1 Cytophagales bacterium | reverse complement strand
ACTTACAAAAGCTTGATCTTGGTTTTAATTCACTAACAGACATCTCACCTTTAACAAAACTACAAAACTTACAACGGCTTGATCTCAGTCATAATCAACTGACCGATATTTTGCCTTTAACAAAACTACAAAACTTACAAAAGCTTGATCTTAGTTATAATGAACTAACAGACATCTCACCTTTAACAAAACTACAAAACTTACAACGGCTTGATCTTAGTCATAATGAACTTATCTCTTTTCCTCAAAGCTTGCTTGAACTTGAAACTGAAATAAAATGGAGTAAACATTTCTCGTCTTTAGATAAGGGCGTTAACCTTTATGAAAATCGACTTAGCTCTCCTCCTGTAGAGATCGTACAACAAGGAAATACTGCCATCAAAGCTTATTTTGATTCTCTTGAAGATGGGACGCAAGTATTAGAAGAAGTAAAAGTACTCTTGGTAGGAGAAGGCATGGCAGGGAAGACTTCCCTCTTAAAGCAGTTTCAGCATCATGTCTTTGACCAAAAAGAATCGCAGACGCATGGCATCAATGTGGTATCCTTACCTGCCTTCAAGGTAAAAGGATTAGAAGGGGCTAAGACACTCAAAAATGCGAAACTGCACTTTTGGGACTTTGGAGGACAAGAGATCATGCACGCCTCCCATCAGTTTTTCCTTACCCAGCGTTCGCTTTATATCTTGCTCATAGACAGCCGTACAGACAGCAAAAAAGAGTATTGGTTGCGCCACATCCAAAAATTTGGTGGCGACTCGCCTCTCATTGTCGTCATGAACAAAATTGACGAAAACCCAAATTATAATATTCAGCAACAACAACTGAATGAACAGTTTTCTAACATTCAAAATCGCTTTCATCGTATCTCTTGTCAAACAGCAGAAGGCTATCAAAGCCTAATGGACTGCATAGCGGAGACTATTCCTCAAACAGCAATCTTTGGGACAGAAATCAGCCAAAAATGGATAAGCATCAAAGAAGCCTTGGTAGAGCAGACCGAAGAAGAGCGTTACCTCAACAAAGCTAGCTTTGTACAGATATGCAAGGATTATGGTATTACCGATAGTAAAACTCAAGGGGTTTTATTACAGTTTTTAAATGACTTAGGCATCGTATTGCATTTCAAAAATCTTCCGCTCTTAGATTTTTATGTCTTAGACCCTCATTGGGTAACCATAGGCGTTTACAAAATCCTCAATTCTTCCAAAATAACAAATGGGCTATTATATGCCAAGGATTTAGACTTTATCCTCAACAAAGAGCAAATCAGACAACAAGAATATGACCCTGCAAGAGAGAAGCCTATCTTATACAAAGGACAAGAGCCTTCTTACCTCATCAGCATCATGAAAGAGTTTGAGCTATGCTACCCCTCGCATCATTCGGAACAACAAAGCTATATCCTACCCAACCTCTTACCCAAGGAGCTGAACCCAACGCCTAGCTTAACAGGAGAAGGACTCCTACGTTTTGTATTGGCATACGATTACTTGCCTAGCAACCTCATGTCTTCGTTCATGTACAAAGTGCAAGAGCAAATAGTAGCAGGGAAGCAATGGCGTTATGGAGTACTCTTGAAAAGTCCTCTTTCTGACTGTCAAGCCCTCATCAAAGAGCAAACAGAACAAAAGCGCATTACCATCACGATCAAGGGTGAAAATTACGAAAAGCGAAAGTACCTCAGTAGCATTAGGCAAGTACTCGCCCTAATCAAAAATAAGTTTCAAAACTTAGAGGTTACCGAATACATCCCTTTACCCGACCATCCCGACTACCTCATTAAATACAAAGAGCTATTGGGCTATGAGCGCAATCGGAGAGACATCTATTTTGCAGGAGAGCTAGGTAAGGAATATAGCGTAGCCGACTTGCTAGATAGCATCATCAGTAAACAAGAACGACAAAGAGAAATGAATAAAGACGGAATACACTTTCATTTAAGCAATATAGGCAATCCTCAGCAGCATGTTGCACAAGAAAATAAGCAAGAGGTAAAGCAGGTAAACAGGCAAACACAAGAGGTATCTCAAACGCTACAGCAGCATACGCAAAACATGCTAGGTGCTTTTAGCACGCTACTAGAGGACATCGCCAATGAGGTGGAGTTAGAACTAGAGGAAGAAAAAGAGCAAAAACGTGCCAAAAAAGACATTGAAAAAATAAAACAAGCCCTTGGCGAGCTAGAGAAAGCAAAAACCGAAGAAAGCAAAACGTTACCCCCTGAAAGTAAATCAAGGATAGCAGACTTTTTTGATGCCATCGCAGACAAAGACTCGCGCTTAAACAAATGCTTTAGCGCAGTAGAAAGAGGGGCAAAAAAACTAGGGGATGTAGTGAACTGGTACAATAAGGTTGCGCCTGACTATGGGCTAACGGAAATTGTAGATAAGGTGGCGGAACTTTTATAGGTGTGGGTTGATGATGCATGTACTTCTTTATTGATTGATGATTGTTCCTATGTGTTGGATATCCTTTTTTGTTTACATCGGCTGTACGCTTTTATGTAGAGACACCCAATTTGGGTGTCTCTACGCATACGTTCAAATTGGTTTTTATATTCCGTGGAAACGCAATGCATTGTAGAGACGCAATGCATTG
>WTJX01000745.1 GCA_011524675.1 Cytophagales bacterium | reverse complement strand
CTCATCATCAAAGATGAAGGAATATTGGCAGGTGCTAACCTAGCAGAAAGAATATTACTACACATAGACCCTAGTGTAAAGTTTATCTCTTACATTAAAGATGGTTCGGCTGTTTCGCATGGAGATATTGCCTTTGAAGTACACGCTAAGGCGCATACGATCTTGAAGGGAGAAAGATTATTACTCAACTGTATGCAACGCATGAGTGGTATAGCTACCTATACACAACGCTTAGTCAAATTAATAGAAGGCACAAAAGCCAAATTGCTAGATACTCGTAAAACCACACCTAACTTTAGACCTTTTGAGAAGTGGGCAGTCCTCATAGGTGGTGGGCAAAATCACCGTTACAACTTAGCTGATATGATTATGCTCAAAGACAATCATATAGACTATGCTGGGGGTGTGATACCTGCTATACAGAAAGCAAAACAGTATGTTCAAGATAAGAAACTGAACATAGATATAGAAGTAGAAACAAGGGATATAGAAGAAGTAAAACAGGCCCTAACAGAAGGAGGAGTAAAAAGAATAATGCTAGACAATATGTCTTGTGAGCAAATGGTAGAAGCGGTAAAGCTGATAGGCGAGCAAGCAGAAACAGAAGCTTCTGGAGGGATCAACGAAGAAACCATCAGACAAGTAGCCGAGACGGGTGTAGATTATATCTCTATTGGCGCATTGACACACTCATACCAAAGTTTGGATATGAGCTTGAAGGCTTTTTAAATTTTAAGTAGCTAGTATCTAGTCGTTAGTAGTTAGACGTATTACACTCGGTAAAACATGTCCTGATTTAAATAAAATTAAGGGCTAACGGTTAAAGTAGCGTTTTACTTTCTTACCATAGTACTAAGCCTATCTTTAAAATTTATTTTCAAACGATAGAAATTTAAACATGCTCTTAATATCTTAGCGTCTTAATCAGAATGGTATATTGTTCACAATTAGATTTTTTTGTGAACAAATCTAGTTTTAAGGGACTTAGAGTAAATACATGTTGAAGTTTTATGATGATAGCACACTATAACATGTATATGAACGATTAAAAACAATATTTGTGAAAGATACATTTTTTGATGTTGCCGTGATTGGAGGAGGTATCGTAGGTTTGGCAACAGCTTACAAGATACAAAGAGCATACCCTACGCTCAAACTAGTAGTATTTGAGAAAGAAAAAGAATTAGCTGCTCACCAGACGGGGCACAACTCTGGTGTGATACACTCAGGACTATACTATAAGCCTGGTTCTTACAGAGCGACTACTTGCGTAAAGGGTAGGAGAGAGCTGGTACAATTTTGTAAAGAATATAAGGTAGCTCATGATGTTTGTGGCAAGGTAGTAGTAGCTGCCGAAGAGTGGGAGCTTCCCATGGTAGATAAAATCTTTCAGCGAGGGCTAGAAAATGATACCGAAGGCATACAGAAAATTACAGCGGAAGAAGTCGCAGAGATAGAACCACATTGTAAGTCGGTAGGCGGGATTCATGTACCATGTACGGGAATCATTGACTTTGTAGGTACGGTAAATACATTGGCAGAGCTAGTGTGTTCTATCAATGCTGAAAGTAAGGTACTCAAAGAGTGTGAATTCCTCAACTATCATAAAGAAGGTGAACAAAACCTTATCAGTACGTCCAAAGGTCAGTTTAGTGCTAAGAAATTAGTCTTTTGCGGTGGGCTACAGTCCGACCGTTTGGCTAAAAAAGATAAAATTGATTCGGATGTTCAGATTGTGGGATTCAGAGGAGACTATTATGAGCTTACAGATGAAGCAAAGTACAAAATCAAAAATCTTATCTATCCAGTTCCTAATCCTGCTTTTCCATTCTTAGGCGTGCATTTTACACGTATGACCAATGGCGAAATAGAGTGTGGCCCTAATGCTGTTTTTACGTTTAAACGTGAAGGCTATGGAAAAACAGATTTTAGTTTCAAAGATACTACCGAAGCATTAGGTTATGCAGGTACATGGAAACTGTTTTATAAGCACTGGAGATTTGGACTTAATGAATATAGACGCGCTTTTTCCAAGAAGTTGTTTTTGAAAACACTTCAACGATTGGTGCCTTCGCTAGAGATGGACGATCTCAAACCGGGTAGGGCAGGGGTGAGAGCTATGGCTCTTGCCAAAAACGGAGAAATATTTGAGGACTTTAAAATAGAGCATAAAGGAGATGCTATCCATGTATTGAATGCTCCTTCACCTGCGGCTACTGCATGTCTTGCTATTGGAGATCAAGTAAAAGACATGGCTGACCAATATTTGGGATTAGGTAATTTGTAGCTTTCAAGTATAGCGCTCTTCAAAATAAAAGCAACTATTCTTTCTGAAAGGGTAGTTGCTTTTGTATGATTAGAAGGTTTTGTATATATGCAGAGAAGAAATACAACTATCATATCTATTCCACTTTCGTGGAATAAAATCATGCCTTTCACGTCTTTACGTCTCTAAGACAATACGTCCGTACGTTTTAAAAAGGTAAATAGTCAATAGTCAATCGTCAGTTGAAATCGTTGTACCTAATACCTTGTACCTTGTACTTTTCAATAAAGCTCAACTCTTCCACCCCACATTACACCCCTCTTTAATCCTTAA
>WTJX01000357.1 GCA_011524675.1 Cytophagales bacterium | reverse complement strand
TCTCCACTCTCTGTTCTGATGATATCATGAAAATAAATAAATCCATTTTTACCATCATTTTTTATCATTCCCCTTTCATCTACATCAACAAATTTGCTAAATTGTTCTGCCCATGCTAAGTACTTTTTATTCACTATCTTTCCTGAATTATCTATTTGATAGAGAAACATTCCTAGCCCATTACTCTTCATAGACTTTACTTTAGGTGAATAATACAAGCCCATTACATTGACAAGCTCATTCTCATAAAAGCCAAACAAAGGCTGAGCATTATACTCTGAACTCAAATTAATATTAAAGTTTTCCTTTCCCGTAGCCATATCAATGCTATTGATTCCAAAGGTTACCTTTGATCCTCTGAGAGTAGGCTTGTAGTTTACAAGTGAAAATATAGCAGATTCGGAGCTACATAGGTAGTTGGCAGCGTCCACCCCTTTGGTATTCTTTGAGCTTACTTCCCATACGTTTTTATTTTCATCATAAAACCTAATTTGATAATGCTTACCATAATCTGTAACGCCATAGTCCACAAAGCCTTTATTACTTATTTCGTGCAAAAGACCATTCGCCAACAGCTCTCGTTTATTCATCCTTCTGTTTGTTTTGTATAAGAGTTTTGCCTTTTGGTCAAAAGACATAAAAACAGCTGATCTTGCTTTGTAGTCAAAGAACTTCAATAAAATCTCTTTTCCGTTATACTTCCCATCTACCAATGTAATGTTCTTATTTTCCTCTATGGTAGTGGTGTTTACATCATCTAAATTTTCGTCTAGAATGCGAAGTAAAAAAGTCTTCATTCCCTTTTTTGCCTTAGAGATAGAATAGAAGAAATAGTAACCACGAATTTCTTCGTTTTCTTTTATTGTCCCCGCATTTCTCAACTTGAGGTTAAGCACATCTTCAAAACTTCTACTTTGAGAAAAAGCAGAAAAAACAAGCGCAATACAACATACAGCTGTAAGAAAATAATTTTTATTTATCATTTTTAGTAAGAATTAATCGGTTATAAAAGTAGTTTTATATTTCCCTTTAGGAAAGTTTTGAGTGTAAGCCTTGCGTACTTCTTGCATGACTTGTTTGTCATTGACATAGGTTGACATCTTCCATAAGACTACGTAGAAGTCTTCTATTTTTGGATCAAAATTATTTTCATTGTTGATGTAATGAAAACTAAGCTTTCCTAATTCTGATAATCTGATATTAGTCAAAAACGCATATATATCCTCCATTAGTTTTGGATATTCGTAACTAGGCTTTATGTATTTCCCTAAACTATGGTCTTTCTTTGCTTCGTAAATATTTACCAAAAGCTGGGAAAGCTGCAATTTTGAGTATGTATCGTTTGGGGTCTTTTCTATAGCTTGTAGCGCTAAGAAAAGCCCTCTTCCATAATCGTTAGACTTTTGTGTAATGCTTATGGCATTTTCGGTAATAAGCTTTGTAATATGATCTAAAGATTGATTTTCCCTTTGGCTATCGTTTACATATGAAGACAAAGTATTGAGGTACGCTATTCTTTGGAAACAATTTGGATGTGTTTTCAGAGAGTCTTTTTCAAAAATAAACACACTCTTTCGCTCTTCGTCAAAGATAGTTGCAGACTTTTTGAGCCATTTCTCTTGAAAAGGGTAAGCAGGAAAATTAAAACATTCTTTGATATTGGGTTTTACTTTATATACAGGATAATCAGATGAGTCTAGCATACTCAATACTTGCTGATAAGCTTTGACCTGAAAGTTACTTTTTTTTATGATCTGCAATCCTAAAGAGTCTGCTTGCTCTTCAAGTTTCACGCTATGATGGAAATCCTCGTAGATGATGCTTTGGTAAGTTGTCAGAAGCCTGTCTGCACTATGAGAAGACTCATGCATTCTATCCTTCTTTTTATTGCTAAGATCTTTGTCATAATGCCTGTTGATATTCTCATTTACATGATCTAGAATATTGTGTGCCGCTTCATGTGCTAGTACAAACGCTAGTTCTGACACTGAATGAAGACGCTCAAGTATGCCAAGGTTTAGAATGATAGTACCTTCACCAGTACAGTAGGCATTGGGCACCATGCTTTTGCTTATTAATATTTTCTTTGCCCATGCCCCAGCTGGGTAATTGGCTTTTAGATGAGCATAGGTAGTGGCGATGGTTTCTGCTATCTGTTTATTTTTTACAAACTCATCATGTTCTATTTGAGATACTAGCCATTCATATTTTAGTCTATACGCTTCTGCTAAATCGATTCTCCTTGAAGAGTATCGTCCGCTATTCTTCTTTTGTAAGGTATAATTATTATAGAAATATTTGGTCAAGGCTTTTTTTTCCTCTTTGGTATAATAATCAAAAGAGGCACTTTGAGCGTACACATGCTGCCCACATAAAGACACATAGATTGACAGCACAAATAATGGTAAATAAAAACAGCTAAAAAAAACTTTCATAATCTTATGCAAGCAATATACTACAGAAGAAATTAATTCAATAAAGAATTTTTACCTATTTTCTTATAGCGCTTTTTAACTGAAAATTAAAAGGTTATTCCTACTTTGTCATCAGGGATTCCGCTTTTAACTAGGAAAGTCTTCCTTTTCTATCACTTAAACTCCT
>WTJX01000011.1 GCA_011524675.1 Cytophagales bacterium | reverse complement strand
AAAACAGACCAAGGTCTGTTTTCTTAACGCTTCAGCCCTATCAGTCGCAATTAACGACACATTCGACATTTGACAGGCTCGTTTCATGTGTTTATTTACGTTTTAAGTTTAATCATTGACTTGCGAGTTGCACTCAACCTTCAACGTTCAACCTTTTACCTTTAACTTTCAGATAACTAGTTCGCAATATCATCAAAAGAAAGCATTTATATATGAATATTCGCGTTCTTACTTTATTTGAAACAATTTACAACAAGCCTAAAACGATGTGAAAAGGATGCATATTATTAAAAAAACCAGCTTTTAACTTCTAAAAAAAACTTTTTTTATCAATAGTACACAATCGTTAACTCCTTTGTGTTTTTTGTGCTGACTTTCCTAATAAAAAAGGCTACTGATGACAGCTACAAATAGCAAAAGTTTGAATTTTGTTATTTGCTATTTGATGCTTTTGTTCTCTTGGTACTATTCAACGACTATTTAGTTTTTGCTTTACTATAGCTAAAGAATAAGGTATATGTACTACATTTAACATTCAAACCTTCAACTTTTTAACCTTTAACTTTTAACTTTGCACTATGTCTATCACGAAACAACAAATTCTCAATGCTTTGGCTACGGTAGAAGAGCCAGACTTGAAAAAAGACTTGGTAAGCTTAAACATGATAAAAGATGTTGCTGTAGAAGGAAATACAGTTTCTTTTGCCGTGATGCTTACTACGCCCGCATGTCCATTGAAAGAACTCATCAGAAGTAGGTGTGAAGAAGCCATACATCGTGATGTTTCCAAAGCATTGGAAATCAACATTGAAATGAAAGCTGATGTTACTTCCACGCGCTTAGGTCTAAGTCCTACGCTTCCTAAGGTGAAAAATATTATCGCTATATCCTCTGGTAAAGGTGGGGTCGGCAAATCTACGGTAAGTGCCAACTTAGCCATTGCCCTAGCGAATACAGGTGCTAAAGTGGGACTGATAGACGCTGATATTTTTGGTCCTTCTATACCAGTGATGTTTGGGGTAGAGGATGAAAAGCCAGGTATGGTGGAAGAAGATGGTAAGAACAAAATTATCCCTCTTAAGCAATATGAAGTAAGCCTTATTTCTATCGGTTTTTTAGCCCCTTCGGATAATGCCATTGTATGGAGAGGGCCAATGGCTAGCTCTGCCTTGCGTCAGTTTATTGGAGATGTCAAATGGGGAGAACTAGATTATTTGCTTATAGACTTACCTCCTGGTACCAGCGATATACACCTTACCTTGGTACAGTCAGTTCCTGTAACGGGTGCTTTGGTGGTTACTACTCCACAAAAAGTAGCCTTAGAAGATGCTAAAAAGGGCTTGATGATGTTTCAGCAAAAACAAATCAATGTACCTGTCTTAGGTGTGGTAGAAAATATGGCGTATTTCACGCCAGATGAGCTACCAGACAACAAATATTATATCTTTGGTAAAGATGGAGGAGCAGACTTAGCCGAAAAGTATCAAGTTCCTTTCTTAGGACAAATACCTATCGTGCAAAGCATTAGAGAATCTGGAGACGAAGGTAAGCCTGCTATACTTTCTGATGGCATTACGGCTGATAGTTTTCAGAAGATCGCAGAAAACCTTGCTCAACAGGTAGCGATAAGAAATGCTACCTTGGACGAAACGGTCAAAGTAGAGCTAAAAAGCTGATAACAATAAAAGGTTAATCCTACTGCGTCGTTTTCCATAATAATTGAAAGCTCCAAATCACAAAAATCAAAAGACAAACTTTTGGTTTTTGTGATTTAGTCTATACCTACCTAAAAACTGTTTTTTCGCTTTTTTTTTATTTACTCTATTTGAATATGTTTTTTTTCATTTAAATAGTAAAAACTATATACCATCGTGTCTCTTCTAGACTTTGTATAATTAAGTATAAGTTTGTTTGAATCTTTTGGTACTTTTATTGCGTAAGATGAGATAATACGAATATTCCTAAAGAAAATAAATATGAAAACGAAGGAAAATATAGAGACTAATCAATTAAACGAATCCAAAAAGAATTTTAATAGTAATTCTTCTAAAAAAGAAAAACCACAAACTGTTTTTTTAGAGCATTCTCATCTTATCGAAGGCATATTGAGTTAGAAAAAACTAGATGTTATGTAAAGTCATTAGTCCCCTTTGTATTCAATGAAATACAGAGGGGATATAGTGATAAAAAAATTATTGATGTTCTTTTTCAGAAAAAAAGTCAGCTTCCGCCTCATAAAAGTTATCATAGTATTCCTCTGACCTCCCTTGTTGGTCTCCATAAAGGTAATTCTGTACGGTATATGTCCAATCAGTATATACCCATTTTTCGTAAAATGCTACTGCTTTGCTTTCATGATTTACCCAATCTCTCTGTCCTTTAATAAGAAAAGGGTTTAACCGAAAATGATCCAAGTATTGATAACCATGAATAATTTCATGCCCCAAAACACCCAGTTTTTCACTAGATGAAAGTGTACGTTTTAGAGTTAGCGTGTTTACATAAGCCAAACCAGCAAAGCTATAAAGACCTGATCTATTTATTTCATTCGTTTCAAAAACCAAAAAGCCCGACTTTATCGTTTTTTTATAATCAAAAACATAG
>WTJX01000667.1 GCA_011524675.1 Cytophagales bacterium | reverse complement strand
CTTATATGACTGACGAAGCTAAGGAGGGGCGCAATGCTTTCCTTGAAAAAAGAAAGCCTAACTTCAAGGATATCAAATGGATACCTTAGAGTACGAGGTATAGGTACGTAGAGACTTATTGACTTACAGAAGTAAGAACTTTAGCAGCGGGATTTTATTCCACGAAAGTGGCACAAATTAATTAATAATTAAAAATGAATAATGAGTGTTGTTTTGAGAGTGGAAGGTGAAAGGGTTTAGCTACAGAAAGTATTTAGTAAAAAATCAAGAAAAGCTAAGACACAACACGTACTCTACCAAATGGATACTATGATATGACTTCTAAAACAGAAATAGGTAAGACTGGTGAGAAGGAAGCGGTAGCGCACCTTAAGGCTAAAGGATATACCATATTATTTACCAATTATCGCAATAGCAGAAGAGAGATTGATATCATTGCTAAGTATGAGGAAACGATAATTTTTGTAGAGGTTAAGAAACGAAAAAATGCTACTTATGGTAGCCCTGAAAGTTTTGTATCTTTAGCTCAAAAAAAACGTATATGTAAGGCAGCAGAACACTTTATGAGGATGGAAGACTGGTTTGGAGAAATAAGGTTTGACATTATCTCAATAGAGAATAAAGAAATAGTTCATTTTGAGGATGCCTTTTAGAGATTAACTCACCTATTTAAAAGAGATAATTTTTTGAATTTATCACTTAACTTTATAAAGAATTTCATCATAACTTAGGTAGGTATTTCTTTTTTTAATTCGGCATTAAAAATCAAAACATATTATTTTGTTTTGAGTAATGTTTAGCTGTTTTTTTTTTGTGAAAAAAATCCGAATTAAATCACTGAATATGAGGTATTTTAGCGCAACATACTTTATATTAGATTTTAGAACAGTAATTTCTTCAGCTCAGCAGGTACAGTAAATATTTTTAACCAAAGCATAATTGAAAGTTTTGTTTAACAAATCTTTCTAATAATCATCTATAGTTTCCACAAGGTAATAATATGAGCTATTATGATAATGAAATTAGCACCCGTAGTCTTGTAACTTCTTTTTATGAAAATGAGTCTTTTCTATTCATAAAAACGGATGTTCACGGCCACATTACAAGCCTCAGCAAAGCTAGTCTTTCTGTATTGGCATCACGACCTAGTGAGCTGATAGGAAAACATATAAAAGAAATATTTCATATAGAGCAAAAAAGCCCGTACAGCCTTGACTATTACATCATAGGAGAAAAACTTTATGAAGGAAATATAGCTACCTACAGCAGACAGGGTAAAAAATTGTTCTTTTCTGTTACCCTCGACAAAAACCCTAATGACTTAGAAGATGGTTTTATACTTTGTGGTTATAATACTACAAGACTCTACAGAGAAAACCTTACCTTAAAGGAACAGGTTAGCTTTTTGGATGAGCAAAGCAAAACCTCCATCATGCAATCTCTCGTGGCCAAAAAAACAAGTGCTGCGGTAGTCATTACTGATAGGTTTGGACTCATAGAGTGGGTAAACGATGGCTTCACAAATGCCACTGGATATACCTTACAAGAGATAAGAGGGAAAAAACCAGGTTCATTTTTGCAAGGTCCTAAAACTGATCCTTTGACGGTGGACAGAATAAGCAAAAACTTAAGACAAGAAAAAAAAGTAGATGAAATCATCCTGAATTATAAAAAGTCTGGTGAAGAGTTTTATTTCCATTTGCTTATCAATCCTATTAAAAATTCATTTGGAGAAACATCGCACTATATCGCTATTCATTTGGTTATAGACGCTAATAACTCTCAAAAAAATCTTGAAGAAGAAACACCTATCATAGATCACTTTGTCAAAGAAAACAAAGAAAATTTACTGTTTAGAAAGACATTTGAGAATAAGTCAAATACATTTTTCTTTAAATATTGTTTAAAGGATCATTTCGTAAAGTTGAATAGAGAATCTACCGACGGTGGAGACATCTGTATGACCAATATGATAAACAATAGTTTGGTCGTCATACTTATCTCATCTCAAGGCACGGATGTAGAAAAAACATTACTCAATAGCATTATACTCAAAGAATATAATAAGTATATAGACACCTATCACTTAGAGCCAAATTTATTGCTAAACAAAATAGACTTTGCGCTTAAAAATCTACAGATGGATCACAAGATCATTACATCTACTAGTATAATGACTGCCTACTATAACTTAAAAACTAAAGAGTTTGGTTTTTCTTCTGCTGGAATACCTTATATACACTACACAAAAGTAGGTGAAGTAATGCCATTAGAAGTCATAACACCTCCTGTCTCTTCAAAGAAATCAAATAAATACTTTCTCCAAGTATTCAATGATGTAGAAGATGAACAGTTTTATTTTTATACTAATGACCTTATGAACAAAAATGTCATTGATAGGGTGCAGGAAGGTAATCAAGAGGTCTTTTCGCACTTTCTGATGAATCTAGTACAAATGCCTTTTGCTAGTCAAGAAAAGGAATTAACGAAGATCCGTAAACACGCCAATACAGACTTTTCTATCATAGGATTAAAGTTTTAAATGAACAGGCTTCGACACTGCCATATTTAAAGACCATCAAGAATATAAATACCTCATGAACTC
>WTJX01000167.1 GCA_011524675.1 Cytophagales bacterium | reverse complement strand
ATCAGATTGTTACCTTTAAGACTGGCGAAGTGGGACTCAAACCAATTGAAGAAATCACAAGCCAAAAGCCTGTGATGCCAGACTTAATCTTAGACCTGTGCCACCCGTTGTGCCACTAACCTAAGGAAGAGGCTTTACAACGAGTAGCGTTTTCTCACGCTACTCTTTTTTTACCCAAGCTCCTCTGATCTCTCAGGGGCTTTTTCTATTGAAACCGTTCAAAAATGTGAGGAGGTATACGCATAGGGCGCCCTTCAGGCATCCTTACAATGGCAAGCCTTTGGCGGCACTTAATAAATATTCGCTCTGGCATTTGAACATCCGTGACAGTAAATTCACACCAAAAAGACGTTTTGCTCACCTCGTCAACAACCCCTCTAATGGCCAGTTTATCACCAAGGGTTGCAGGCTTTTTGTAATCAATCTCTGTTCTTACAACCACTGGAAACACCTTCTCCTCGGTCATTCCCTTAAGGTTAAACCCTAATTGCTCTGCTAAAAGTGTCCGACACGTTTCAATCATGCGGAGGTAAGCGATATTGTGAACTACTCCACCAATATCTGTATCAAAGAACATAACTTGCTCTTCCGTTTCATATTCAAGGGTCTTCTGCATAAGGTCTTACTGAGAGAGATTATCTGTAGGCGCTGGTTTTGGAAGAAACTTCACTTCCGCTTTATTGCTTTTTGGTCGAAGAAGATCCCCGACATCCTTAATACCAATGAATATAAACAAGGTAAACAACGCTGCAAAAACACCTGTTTGTATAATCTGCAAAAACTTAAAGTGAGGCTCCTTTCCTGTCACCCACTCTACCATTGCCAATACAATATGTCCTCCATCTAATACGGGAATAGGGAGAAGATTAAAAATCGCTAAGTTGATATTAAAAATCACAAGAAACCAAATGAGATGCTTCCATCCGTCCTCGATTGAAAGCATATCAAACATACTTTTCCCGATACCAATAGGTCCTGAAAAATGCTGAACATCTAAACTCGTAGCCTTGCTAATAACCTTAGTTAAAGAAACCCACATAACTGTGGAAGCCTCTTTGATTTGCTCTATTGGAGTGGGATGTGCAAGAACAAGCTCCACTCCAGGATCCGCCCCAAACGTAACCCCTATCATTTTACGCTCGAAACCCACCGGCTGGTCAGGGTATTCAGGCTGAATATTTGCGGTAAACTCCTCCCCCTTTCTCACAACCGTATAGGCTACAGGTTTGTTCGCGTCTTTCGTTTCTGCCTGAATTATTCCAAAGCTGTGTACTGTTTTACCATTCACTTTCAAGATTTGGTCCTCTGCTTGTAATCCGGCGTCTTGAGCCGGGCTATTCTCCATAACACTCCCAATAAAGACTTTTTGCTTAGGCCAGATCCCCACCCGTCTCATCGCCTTCCTTTCATACCATTTTGTTTCAGGGATGGTATATCCACAACTTAAGTCTATCAGCTCCTCTACTCCAGGGCGTTTGACTGTAAACTCCACCTCTTCTCCCTCACTCAGCGCAATCATCGTTGTGACAGCATTAAAAGACCCATTAAATGTCTGCGGAGTATCCCCCTCGATCGAAACAATATTATCCCCAGCGAGAAAACCTGCTTTTTCCGCAGGTGATCCAGGAGTAACAAACCCTATTTCCGTAGATGTAATAGGCAATTCAATCTTACCAACCTTCCAAACAAGAAGAGCAGATGCAAAAGCGAGTAAAAAGCTAAAGAGCGGCCCCGCAAACGCCACAATAATTTTGTCCAGAGGCGAAACCGGTTTTCTCGTATAGGGTTGGAGTGTTTCTCCCTCTATAGCATCCATTGGAGCCATATCTGGAATCGATACAAATCCGCCTAATGGAACCGTTCCAAGACCATATTGCACCCCTCGATATGTCACCTTAAAAATCGGCTTACCAAACCATATTTGAAAACGGTCAACATACATTCCACGCCATTTAGCAGCTAAGAAATGCCCTAACTCATGAATAAAAATCATAAAGTTAAAAACTAGTATAACGAGAAGAATAAGAAGGAGTGATGTCATTAGGTTTTATCTTTGATTAGCGGACTAAATAAGGGGTGCTTTATAAATTATATAGTGAAAGCTATTGACCTCCTTTTGTATTAGAAAGGATAACGTCCTAAGTAAACAAAGGATTTTCAAAAAAGTTAAGCAGTTTAAAACAACTCTTCAGCCAAAGACTTCTCTATCCAATTCACGTCTCATCTATCCTAATGATATATCCCATTGACGCTCGATAAGACCTAGCTTATATTTAAGCTTATGTTAGATACACGGCTTAATAATGCTGTGCAGCGAGGTGCAATTGATAACACCACCCAAGGGCTTACCCTTCTTTCGCTCTGGATTGTCGACCGAAACCAACCAATAGAGATTCGACTCTCAGGTAACTGCCTGAAGGATTTGGCTGGAACATCGATCTCATTCCTCATGCATGACACGGCCACCAAAACATCAGCCACGTTTGATTGGGGAGACATCAAAGAAGGAGAGATCGGTGAGATCACTGCTTCTGCTAGGGTTATCGTTCAAAAGGAAACATCTTTTGAATCGGAGCCAACTCTTCTCTATAGCAATTTTCTTAGAATCGAGTTCTTTTGTGAAGTCGGACGTTTCATCTTAGAGTCCAATAACTTTTCATCAACTCTGATCAAAAAAGAATGGTCTCTTAGCCCTTCTGACGAGTTTGCGCAAATCGCCAGTAATGCTGCTCTATGGAGACAACACATTTCGTCTTGCGCTCTTTACCAAGGACAAGGTTCCTACGACGCTCTAGCGGATTTATATGATGAAATTGCGTCGCGCTTTGCAGATTCTCTAGACTTCGATCAACATGAAGTCTTCCTCATGAGCTGGGATGGTATTATGTCCGCTCTCTCAGAAGAAGGCGATGATACTTTAGAGGAATTTGAAACAGAGAATAATGCTATTTTAGACATTTTCCCTCTAGAGGAACTGCCCCTACAGCCTCCTAAAGAAGAACCTCTGGCAGCTACCTTCTCCCCTCAATGGTTCGAAACAGAGTACCCTCATCCAGTCTTAGAGTCTCTATCTGAATTACTCAGTGAGCTCGATCTTTTAACATCGCATCATGTGTTACCCAAAAGTGTCGCATTGTCTCATTTCATTAAAGCCCTAACCTCAGTTCAGATAAGCCTACAAAACATCTTTTCAACGGACAAACCAAACGCTCGAAAAATACAAAACAAACCGGATACTTACAAAAAGCCCTTAGGGGAAATGATCCAGAGCTTTGCTCAACTTTCTATTCTATTGGGGGTAACAGAGGCTCCTTCTGCTCGCCGTGAGCTAATCCTTATCCGTGATAACATGCTAGACTTAAGAGACGATATATCAGAATTGAGATTTCAAGTGAATAATTAGTGATTTCCGTAGTCTAAATGTTTAAAGGTTTTTGTTTGTGCAGAACCAAATTTAACTTATATTAAATGTATGATTAGTTTTTCAAAACTCTTAACTCTCACAATAGGTATCTCTGCTTTCGTAATTTTACCATCTTGCAATACACTCGTTGGCCTTGGCAGAGACGTTTCTTGCATTGGGTGTCAGCTTGCTGACACTGCAAACCGAGGCTTCTTTGGGGCGACACCCACAACACCAGCTGTAACAAACACTATCGCACCAAAACAATAAATAAGGAAGCTAGCCTTCATCTCCAACATATTAATTGATTGCAGAACCTTCTTGAATCTATTTTAAGAGGGTATTTCTTATGAAGCCTTATAATCTGCTATCTGAACACAATCAGTCTCCTGAAATAAACTTTAGTTTACATGAACGAGACAATGTAAAGTATTACCAAGTGAATACAACTCCTGTCACTAATGATAAGGAAATCAATTGTGAATATGAACTTGGTCAAATGATGGCTCGCCCTTTTAGACCCGCGCGCCAACCTAAAGTCCTCATTTTAGGTTTAGGAGTAGGCGGGTTTCTCAATGCTATCGGAGAATCTCTCCCTCAAAAAAAAGCTTCGTTTGATATTTTAGACATCAATTCTAAAGCTTTTCAATGGTATAAACAATACCTCAAGGCTGATGACACGATTGTAGAAAGAGCCAGTTTTTCTTGTGAGAAAGCTGCCGACTTTCTCAAAACTCGCAATGATACATATCATGCGATCTTCATGGATCCGGAACTCTGGCGAAGTAGTGGCAGTGAAGAGAATATAACCAATAAACTGTATTTAAATTACTTTGTCTCGTGCCTCAAACGTGGAGGACTTCTAGGCTTAGTCACTGAAAGACCTGATAAAGTACTAAAGGCTCGTATACAAAGGTGTGGTTTAGAGGTTTCATTTGAGCGTGTAGCAGCTGTCCCTGGAGGAAAACGACAAAGAACCTTATGGTTGGCTAAAAAAGGACATTATGCAAAATAAGCGTCTCCTTCAGCCCCTTCGAGATTGTAATATATATATTCGCCTTTGGGTAGGACTTATCTACCTAATTAACCTAGGTCTATAGATCTTGTTTCCATAAGCTCATCAAAGTCTTTGATATTAAAAGGCTTTAAAAGGCAGGCATCAAACCCAACAGTTACATACTTATCGCCCTCATTCGTATTTCCTGTGAGAGCGATAACAAGTTGCTTCTCACCATCAGCCTTATAAGAGTTCTGCTCATTTTCATAAGCTCGGTACTCTTTTATCGCTGTAACCCCATCCATTTCTGGCATGTCTATATCCATTAGGGTTACCTTATACTGCTGTTGTTTCAATCGGTTTAACCCTTCTAAACCATTGGAAGCTGTGTGAATCTCTTCACCCTTTTGGTTTAAAAAGTGCAAAGCTAATTTAAGATTAATAGGACAATCGTCTACGACAAGAATACCTTTCGCATCAAAACTAGATTGGCTTCTTTGCACATCTCTAGATTGATGAACAACAATCTCGGCCTTTTCCTTTTTATGAAAATGGCTTCTCTTAGGAAGATCCAACGGTAAAATTAAGACAAACTTATGAATCCCTTCACTTTCAGTATACCATAATTCCCCACCCATAAGTATCACCAAAGAATGTGATAATGGTAAGGAGACGCCAGCCCCTCTCTTCAGGCCGTCATTTGTGTCACGTAAGGTATTATAAAACTGAAAAGGGCTTTCAGAAAAGGATCGCCCCATACTCTCCCCTGTATCTTGCACGATGAACTTTAAGTAACCTGCTGCCTGACGACAGCCTGATAAATCTTTTCCAACATCTTGCTCAAGTTTTGATAAATCTTCATACCATTGCGCGTTTAGGTTAATCGTGCCCTCAGATGTATTTTTGACAGAGTCTTGTAATAAAATATCTAAAACCTGCTCTAACCTCCTATCATCAAACACTAACGTTTGTGGAATAATAGGGTCGGTCATGATGTTCATATTCATTACAACGTTCGCATGACAAGATTTGAGGTTTCTTTGAAACGAACTATAAATGACATGCCTGACTTCATGTGGAGCCTTCAACACTTTGAGTTTACCAGCCTCTAACTTCGAAAAATCCATAATCTCATCCATCAAATGCATTAACTTTTGAGAATTTTCTTTGACCAGAGTAACTTGGGATGAATCGCTTTGAGCTACCCCATTTTTTTTCATCTCTGTCATAACTGAGATCATGGTTGATAATGGATGGCGCATTTGTCCACCGATAGACAACATGACATTCATACGCATATCTTGCAACTGACTAGACGTCGTCAAACGCTCCTTTACTTGAGTCATATAAAGCGTCAAAATGACCACAACAATCACACACACAATAATCAAGCTGATAGATAAAGTGTATGTTAACTGAATATTTTGCGACTGCAGGTTCTGAGGAGAATAACTATTGATAATCTCTTGCGACGCTTGGGGGCCGAGATGCGCAATTTTCTTATTTAATAGGTTTACAAAGGTTGGCCAATCTTTCCTTACCGCTATTGAGCTATAAGCATTTAATGACTTCGGAGCCAAAGATAACATTTTAAAATTAGAAATCCCAAAAGCTCCGATTAATCCGTAAAGAATCGGAGCATCATCACAAAACAAATCGACTTTATGAGAGCACAAAGCTAAAATACATTCGCTGACGGTAGAATACGTTACGACTTTTAATTCAGGAAATTCCTGAGAAATGAGTTTATTGAGAATATGACCTTCTACAACAGCTATAGATTTACCCTCTAAATCCTTAATTCGACTTGTCCATTCCTTCTCACTCGTAGCCACAAAATAACGGGGCGTACATAAATAAGGCTCCGTAAAGGCAAATATCTTACGACGTTGCTCATTAGGCTCAAAAGCTGTCATAATATCAACCTCTTGCTTTTTTAGAGCCTCTATTGCGCTACTTAAATTAGAGAATTCAATATGCTCAAACGTTACACCCAAGGATTCCTGTATTTTAGCTAAATATTCCACACTACAGCCCCCTAGCTTGTTCTGGCTATCATGCATATAGTGAGGTGGGTAGATAGGCGCTCCTACCTTAATCACAGGATGAGCCTTTATCCACTCTTTCTCCTCCACAGTTAACTCGAATTCCCGAGAAGCAGCTAAATCTTCTCCCGTATTCGAAGCGGTAAGCCAGCACAACAAAAGATAAAAAATCCCAGCGCAGATCAAAGTAAAAAGATAATATGGAATATACCTAGTCTTCATAAGTCCACTTCTTGATTTCTATTACTCTTCTTACGAAGCGGTTTGACTGGAATAAGAAATGTAAATATAGTTCCCTTTCCAACTACGGAATCTACCAATAAGTGACCATTCATTAAATCACATATCTCCTTACATATCGATAAGCCCAAACCTGTTCCTCCGTGCTTTCTCTGGGTTTCTCCATCATTTTCCTGAGCAAAAGGCTGAAAGATATACTGTAGTTTATCCTTCGCAATACCTATCCCCGAATCCTTAACAGACACTAAGAGAAGTTTTTCATCCCCACGTAGCTCAGGCAAAACAATATCATAAGTGTTTTTAATCTTTTCTACACTACTAAGACACTTGACCACTAACGTTACAGTCCCCTTATCTGTAAACTTAAAGGCGTTTGATAAGAGATTCATAATCACTTGTTGCAACCTTATCGGGTCTATTTCTACAAATTGAGGTAATGACTCTTTACCTACCCCTTTGTCACATGTAAACTGCACCTCTTTGTTTGGCCTTAACTTATAGAATGCATAAATAGTTTCTATAAGGCTTTCCATATCAACTTCTTGAGGGCGCAACTCTATATTCCCCCCCTCATAAGTCGCCTCATTATTGGCATCATCTATCAAGCCAAATAAAACCTCAGAACACTTAAGGACATCATCTAAGATCTCCTCCTTTTTGGTTAGATTCTCTTCTTGGTCATATAAGTCGAGCATACTCTTCATTGTTCCAAGAGGGTTACGAATATCATGACTAATAGATGCGAACACTCGATCTGCAGAAGCCCTACGCCTTTCGACAACTCTAACTCTAATCCAATAAACAAAACAACAAAAAATACCAAAGATTAAAAACAAAATCATTGATATTAAAAAGATATTCACAAAGCTATATTTAGAAAGTACGCTTTTATGAGAGGTCCAAAGTCCGTTTAACCACTCGGCTTCCAATTGTAATAAACTTCTCCGAGGCAACGCACACATTGCTTTATTTATTATATTGCACAAGATCTCTTCGTCCCCATTGACCGCAAAATGAAGTGTTGAAAGAAACCGTTTATCTTCAACAAAACTAATTTCTAAAAGGCTCATTTGGCGTTCAGTCAACACCTCTTGAACTTGATAGAAAGGCGCAACAACACCATCGACCTCCTTTTCTAATAAAGCCTTTACACACTCTCTAATCGAATCTTTAGGACGAAGAGTAATTTCAGGATACGCAACATTTAAAAAGGCGTTTCTGGCACTACTGCTAATCGTAGCCATAGTCAGGTTTTTCATTCCAGAAAGATCCTCAATGCCTCGATCTTTCATACGAAAAAGGAAATATGCGCTATTGGTAATAGCTCCTGAAAACTTAAAGAGCTCTTTTCTCTTTTCAGTTTTCTTCACCCCGCATAAAACATTTACCTCATTTTTTTCCAGAGCCTTTAAAGCATCAGCTCTCGTATGATAAACTTTTTTGTTTACTATTACTCCTAAAATCTCTGCCAATTCACTAAAATAGGAAGGAGCAAAACCGACTAATTCGTCGCGCGCATTAACATATGAAATATCACTGTTATCTGGATACGCAGAGATATGTATTGTAGGGTGCTCCTGTAACCATTTTTTCTCTTCCGTTGTCAACAAACATTGCAACTGTGTTTGAATAGCATCATCCCCACTATCATATGCCTTTATAAAAAAAAGAGAACTTGATAGTGCCACTGCTAAAAACAAGCATAGGAAGACTCTAAAATAAACATTTAACAACATGGACTTAGTACCCTTTAAAATACTTGTTTGCATTTTAAAAGGTTTGTTTAAAGGATTTTTATACAACTTCTTTAGATAAGACAATAAAATTACCTCTAAAGTTTCATAAAAAGAAGAAACTTAGATCAACATTCTAAACTTTATGAAATACTCGTCATATTAAGTTTGGTTATCACACTAATAGTTCCATATAATTCATAGTATATGATCACACGTATCACGAATCTCTTTTGGTTATGGACTCTCATAGGTGTGAGTTGGGCTTGGTTTACCCCACAGCATTTTATATGGTTTGCGCCTTATATCACTCCTACATTAGGAGGGATCATGCTAGGCATGGGTATCACTCTTAGCTGGCAAGACTTTCGTAGGGTCTTCCAGCATCCAAAAGGCGTCTTCTTAGGTGT
>WTJX01000182.1:1679-8840 GCA_011524675.1 Cytophagales bacterium | reverse complement strand
CTACTATCGAAGATGATGACAATGATTTCTGGTTCGGATTTGAGCAAGAGTACTTCTTGTGGGATCCAGAAACTAACAGACCATTAGGTTTCCCTTTGAACGGTTATCCTGAGCCACAAGGACCTTACTACTGCTCTGTAGGTGGTAAGAATGCTTATGGTAGAGATATCGTAGAAGAGCACTTAGACCTTTGCTTAGAAGCAGGTTTGAATGTAGAAGGTATCAATGCTGAGGTTGCTGCTGGTCAGTGGGAGTTCCAGTGTTTCGCCAAAGGTGCTGCTAAAGCAGGAGACGAAATTTGGATCGGAAGATATTTATTAGAAAGAACTGCTGAGAAGTATGGTATCGCTATCAACTGGCATCCGAAGCCTATGGGAGCTACTGACTGGAACGGTTCTGGTATGCACGCAAACTTCTCAAACAGTGTATTGAGAGACTGTGGTTCTGAAGAAACGTACAAAACTATTTGTTCTGCATTTGAGCCATTCGTAAAAGAGCATATTGAAGTATATGGTGCTGACAACGACCAAAGATTAACTGGTGAGCACGAGACTCAGTCTATCGACCAATTCTCTTTCGGTGTTTCTGATAGAGGTGCTTCTATCCGTATTCCTATTGCTACAGTAGAGAATGGATGGAAAGGATGGTTAGAAGACAGAAGACCTGCTTCTAATGGTGATCCATACAAAATTGCTGCGAGAATCATCAAAACTGTAAAAACTGCTAAAGTTTAAGTTTAGATCATTTTCAACTTATTTGAACCCGTATTATGTAAATAATACGGGTTTTTTTATGCTTTCATTTTTAAGTAAACAAAAAAGGGTCATTTTTTAAAATGACCCTTTTTCTTTTATGATGTTTAGTCTTAAAAGACTTGTCTTTTATAGTTGATTATTAATTTTTTCTTCCAATACTGATTTTGGACTAGCACCTACATGTTTATCAACAATTTCACCATCTTTTAATAATAATAGTGTAGGGATACTTCTTACGCCAAATTTAGCAGATATGTTAGGATTTGAATCCACGTTAATTTTACCTATCACCGCTTTTCCGTCATACTCATTTGCTAACTCATCTACTATTGGACCTATCATTTTACAAGGACCACACCATTCTGCCCAAAAATCTACTAGTACGGGTTTGTCTGTAGCAGTAACTTCATCGAAGTTAGCGTCTGTTATCTCAATAGCATTTACCATAATTATTGTTTGTTTTGATTAATTTTAAATGGTTCGGTAAGATAATCGTTTTTTGACTATAAAAGTTCAGATGAATCCTTTTTAAATCAAATAATTGTATTTTTTCTTAGAAAATGTAGTGAGAACACTGCAATATGTTCAAGTTGAAAAAGTCTTACACAACGAGTAGTGGTCTTTGAGTCGTACTATTCTCACTTTATCAATTCACTGCTAGGAACATGAACTATTTTTTTGGTTTCAAAAAACGCTTCTTCAAAGAAAGTACTCAAATTATAGATGGTACTCTTTTTGGGACTAATCTCAGAAATTTCTTCCGAAATATCACCTCCTTTTAAGTATAATAATCCAGTATGTTCAAAATTTGACTCTTTTTCATTTATTAACTTCCCAGTAATCCATGGGATGAAAGCTTTTAGCCGTGTAACAGCTCTTGAAACTACATAGTGATATTGGTTGGTTACATTTTCAGCACGTATTTGTTCAGCTTTTACGTTGTTTAGCCCTATATGCTGAACCACCTCATTCACTACCATTATTTTTTTACCTATAGAGTCAACTAAGTGAAACTGCACGTTTGGAAATAGAATGGCTAAAGGGATACCAGGGAAACCTCCGCCCGTACCGACATCTAGTACTAAACTTTCTTGTGGGAAATTTACCACTTTGGCTATAGCCAAAGAGTGTAATACATGTCGCTCAATAAAGTGAGCTGTATCTTTTCTTGATATAAGGTTTACTTTTGTGTTCCAGTCTAAAAAAATATCTTGCAGCTGCTCTAACTGTTGTAGTTGATTAGCGTTGATAGTTGGAAAGTGATGGATTATATTTTGCAAGAGGATTATATTTTGCCTTTTTTGTCTTTCATCATTTCTGTAAGAATCTCTCTAGCTCTATGTAGTTGCGCCTTTACGGTACCTAGAGGAGACTGTAGTTCTTTGGCTATTTCATCATAAGACAATTCATCAAAATACCTTAGCTTTATTAGCCTTTGATACTTTAAAGGTAATTGTGTTACAATGATTTGCATGATTTCTATTTTTTGATTTTTTATGGCAGTCTCTTGAGGGTCAAGACCAGAATCCATAATATCCAAAGAAACATTTTCACCATTATCGTCTGTATAAGCAGAATTGATACTCAATGTTTCTAGTTTTTTCTTTCGAATAAAATCTATACAGTTGTTAGTAGCTATACGAAACAGCCATGTACTGAAAGTGTAGTCAGGGTTGAATTTATGCAGATTTTTAAATGCTTTAGCAAAAGCTTCTATCGTCAAATCTTCGGCATCGTTCTCATTTCTTATCATCTTGAGTATCATATGATACACAGACTTCTTATAACGAGACATCAAACTAGCATAAGCTTTCTGATCTCCTTGATTTTTTGCTTTCTCCACTAACTCAAAGTCAGCTTTAGCTTTTTTTGAAAACTCCTTATTTAATTCCATTTTTTGTTTTTCACAAGTACAGAATACCCACCTAGTATGCTAGTAATATAACTATTTAAGACATCCATTAGTATAATTTCAATGAATGAAATTTTCGCCCCTACTTTTAGTTTTGCTTTATACATTGCAAAACTAGAAATTAACAGCTTACTGACAAACAAAAACGCCAGTAGGACACTAAGTTTATCAATAATTACAAATAATAAAAATAAAGTATAAAAAAACATGTTGGAAACACCATCTAATGTAAGCAAAAACTTAAATTTTGGTAAATAGTATTTCCCAACGGATAGGTGTCTTTTCTTTTGCTTTATATAAGATAAAAAATCAGTCTTTGGGTGAGAGTAACATATAGCTTCTTTGTCTATACATATGGATACATTATAAGCTTTGCTCATTTTTTGTACCAATAAGTCGTCGTCTCCTCCTACAATATTTTCTATACCGCCAAAACCATTGAAAGAAATAAAAGCCTGTTTCTTATATGCCAAGTTCCTGCCTACTCCCATGTAAGGAACTCCCGATAAGGCAAAACTCAAATAACTAATCATAGTTTGAAGTGTTTCAAATCGTATGATTAGATTTAATAGACTTTTTTTGTATGTGTAGTGAGAAATCCCCAACACTATGCTAGAGTCTTCTAGCATGTGGCTTAGCAATATTTGTGCCCATCTGTTACTACTAGGCATACAATCTGCATCTGTCAAGATAATATTTTCATACTTTGACATTCTAATGCCTGTATCTAAGGCGTACTTTTTTGAATTGAAAGCTTTCGGTATATTGGTTAACGTTTTATAGCGAAAATGAATAGCAGTCTTGGCATACTCTTCTAGCAGTAATGATGTAGTATCCGTAGATTGATCGTCTATAACAATTACTTCAAATTTTGCACCTTTTTGTGCTAAAAGGCTTGGGATAAGCCTTGTTAAGTTCTGTGCTTCGTTTTTGGCTGCCACTATTATAGAGAAGGGCATGTCTGTCATGGGCTTGTTTCCTTTTGTCTTGAAAAGTAGTAAGCTACTTTTTACAAAGAGCCAGTAGCACATTTGTATGACAAAGCAAAGTATAAATATATTATAGAGTATGACATATAACATAGGGTATATTCTTCGCTAGTACAAGATCATTTTTAGGCTATCAGATTTTGATCGTATAGTCAGCCAGTCTTGTATTTTTTTTTGATCTAAACGTTGAGGAGTCTTATCAAAATGTATGTTAGCAATAGTAAGTGTATCAAATGAGTTTTCTTGCATGTTTTCCAAAACAGTTTTATAAATGGAAAACTCTTTTATCTCTGGATACAACGTACTTAGCTCCTTTGATATTTCTCGAGAGTCTATTAGGTTTGACTTCAAACGTATGAGTTCATTTTCTAATAAATTGATTTGTTCGTTTTTACTCTTAAGTGTTTGTTCACTTTTTTGATATAGCTCTTCAATTACTTCTTTTTCTTTACGATAACGTTGACTCATTTCTTCTATCGTTGCCAAGTCAATTTCTTTATCTTCATTTCCTTGCGTAACCACTAGTTCTATATCTTTCAATCCATATAGCTCAAGTTTTGATTTGCTATGGTCTATCACGTCTTGTTCAATAGTTTTTCCATAAAAGAAAACGATTAATTTTTTTTCATTACCATTCAGTATCAATTTTTTGTCTATTACTTTGGTTTGTTCAAAGTTGAACTCTTCAGCTATAAACTGATTGGCGTTTTTTTCTATGACACTATCTTTTACTAAGTTAAAAGCAAGCCATATACTTGGAGTAATAAAAAATATTAAGAAAGCAGTAATGATTTTTTTTGCTCTCTTTTTTAGTATGTCATCCAAAAACTCCTTTTTAGGGTATTGCAAAAAGCGTACAATAAATAAGGTAGAGAGACTTATAAAAACACAGTTGATAAAGAATAAATACAAAGCCCCAAAGAAGAAGCTCCAATTGCCAGTAGCTAAGCCATAACCTGTAGTACAAAGAGGAGGCATGAGGGCAGTAGCAATGGCTACCCCTGGGATAGCATTGCTTTTGTCTTTTCTAGAAGCGGCGATTACTCCAGTAAGCCCACCAGACAGGGCAATAAGTACATCCCATAAGGTTGGTCTTGTTCGGGAGAGTAGTTCTGAGCTTACATCTCCAAGTGGGGTGATCCAGAAGTATATAGCAGAAGTACAGATGCTTATTACACTGGCAAAGGCTAAATTTCTAAGTGATTTTTTGATAAGTTCAAAGTCATTGATGCCTGCTCCTAAACCGATACCCATGATAGGACCCATCAGAGGAGAAATAAGCATAGCTCCTATGACTACAGCTGTAGAGTCCATATTTAGCCCTATAGAGGCAATAATAATGGCAAATATCAAAATCCATAGATTTGCCCCTTTAAATTCAACAGATTTTTTGATTTCATGAATAGTGATAAGATCATTTTCTTTATCATGTATCAAATCAAATTTGTCTCTGAGAAAGAATTTGATTTGAGGAATAAGGCTTTTGTCTGGATTAGTCATGAGTTTATAAATGTGTTCTAATGTTTATGTTTTGCAAAGACTTTTATAAGTATTATACCTGTTGAGTGCTTTTGGGTTCTCTTACTTTTATTTGAGCTTGATGATAAACAGTAGTATTTGCAGGGATACTCTTTGTAAGCCAAACATTTCCACCCACTATACTACTTTCTCCTATTACTGTTTCACCACCCAATATAGTAGCTCCTGAGTAGATGACAACATTGTCTTCTATGGTAGGATGGCGCTTCGTACTGGCTAAGTCTTTAGAAACACTCAATGCTCCTAAGGTTACACCTTGATATATTTTTACATGCTTACCTATGACACAAGTTTCACCTATGACTACGCCTGTTCCATGATCGATAAAAAAATGTGGCGCTATTCTCGCCCCAGGGTGAATGTCTATTCCTGTCTTAGAATGTGCATACTCGGTAATGATCCTAGGTAGTAAAGGTATATTTAGCTTGTATAGTATGTGCGATATCCTGTAAAAGGCCGTGGCATAAAATCCAGGATAAGCCCTTATAATCTCATAACGATCATTTGCTGCGGGATCTCCTTTTAGCGTAGCATCCACATCTTTGCAAAGCATATCATGAACATCAAGTAAAGAAGACATAAATGCTAACGCTAACTTTTCGGGTGTGTCGTCTAACTGATCTGGTATTTGATTCAGTATACTTATGAGGTCTTGTTCTACAGCGTTAACATTTTTGGTCAATTCCTCCAAACCCTTTGATTTCTTGATAGATTGTTCTGGAAATAAAAGCAGAACAATCCTTGTTACCAAATTGGTAACCATTGACGTAGAGGGGTAACTTTTGCTAACACAATGTTTGTTGTATATTTTTTTTATAAACTCTTGATCCATTGTTTGGTGTATTTCTTTTGTATCCGTTTGGTAAACCACGCGATGTGTTTTAGCTTTTCTTGATTTTATAACTAAACACTTTTCAACCTTTAGCCATTAGTACTTTTTTATAATGTATAACTTTTTAAAACTAGTCAACAACTTATGTACTGTTAACTTATTACTAAAAACCTAACTTCACTTCCCTGTAAGATTAGAGGTTGTATCTTATCTTTTAGCGTTCTTTTTTCTAAGATTAAACAATATTATGACTTTATGACAACCCATTGAGTTGTTAAATTCCTCATCAAATGTAGTCAAAAATAATTTTTTGGATTGTTTTAGTACATTTTTTTAATGTAATAATTGCAATGTTGTTAAATGATAAAAATACCATAAATTATTAGAATAGTGATATTTATAATTGCATTACTGCCAGTATTGGCGTTTAAAGGATGTTTTTGTGAAATTTATTTTTCATGAATATACTTTCTCAAATCTTAGAATAGTACAACAAAATGAAGAAATGTTTAAATTTTTTGTCGATTTTCTTTGCAGATAAAAAAGTTTATCGTACTTTTGTATCAGATCAAATAATTATTCTAATTCAAAACAGAAACATGAAAAAATTATTCTTCGCTTCGTTATCTTTAGTTTTATTGCAATTTTCTTCATTTGCTACTGATAAACCACATAAGGCATTAGTACAAGCTAAGGTGTATAAGCAAGAGCTTTCTTTGAATGAGAAACAAACTAAGCAAGTTATTGATCTATTATCAAAAGAAATTGACGATCTAAGACAGCTACAGTCTTTAAGATCAAGCAGCAGAGAAGAGTACAAAGAAAAGACAAAAGATACTCGTTTAGCTTTCGAAATGAAGCTTTCTTCTATTTTGAATAAGCAGCAGTTAGAATATTACAAAACTCACAGAGAAGAGATCAAAGGAAAGATCCGTGAGGCAAGATTATTTTGGTAGTTTTAGTTTAGTCGAAATTTACATTTCGATGGATCAGTGGGCGCAAGCTCACTGATTTTTTAAAAGTTTCTATCATCTATATAAAAATATTACAAAGACCATAGGTATCTAAATCCTGTGTGACAAGATTATTTTGGTAGTTTTAGTTTAGTCGAAATTTACATTTCGATGGATCAGT
>WTJX01000182.1:581-1579 GCA_011524675.1 Cytophagales bacterium | reverse complement strand
GGGCGCAAGCTCACTGATTTTTTAAGAGCTTCTATCGTTTATATAAAAATATTACAAAGACCATAGGTTATTTTATTATCTATGCGATAAGATTATTTTGGTAGTTTTAGTTTAGTCGAAATTTACATTTCGATGGGCCAGTAGGTTAATTCTTACTGGCTTTTTTGTTTCCATTACTTTTTATTTTCAATTAGACATTTTTTGGGATCAATTCGTTTTTCTGGTGGAGAAGAAAAAAACACGAAAAAATTAAAAATCTTTGAAATTAGACTTTTAAGGATGTTTTTGATTTCAAATTGCTGGATTAAATAAAAAGCACAGTGAAAAAATCAATTATTGCTCCACCATATTTTCCGCTTGACCCCCTAAATCTAATAACCTTCAATGTTCAACCTTTTACTTTTAACATACTCGTTTCATAAGACTTTCTATCTCTTCTATTTCTATAGGAATATTGTTCATCAAATTTACAGGTCCTTCCTCAGTAATCAAGATATTATTTTCTAGGCGTATGCCTATGTTTTCTTCTCTGATATAAATCCCCGGCTCACAGGTAAGTACCATTCCTGCTTTGAAGTCTATGTCGTAACTACCTACATCATGGGTGTCTAATCCTATAAAATGTGATATGCCGTGCATAAAGTATTTTTTGTATGCGGGCTTGTTAGGATCTTGATTTGCAATATCTTCTTTGCTTATCAAGCCGAGTCTGAGCAAAGACGCTTCTACTTCTTTGGCTACGCTGGCATTATAGTCTTTGAAGTTGTTTCCTACTGTGAGTAGTGAGGTGGCATACTTTAGTATAGATAGTACTTCTTGATATACTTCTTTTTGCCTTGCACTGAATTTTCCACTTACGGGTATGGTACGGGTAAGATCAGAAGCATAATTGGCATATTCTGCACCGAAGTCCATCAATACTAAGTCTCCTTCTTTGCATGTTTGGTTATTGTCTATGTAATGAAGTACGCAAGCATTAGCACCACTAGCGATGATAG
>WTJX01000182.1:0-571 GCA_011524675.1 Cytophagales bacterium | reverse complement strand
GGCTCTATTTATCAAAAACTCATGAAGCACTTCTGCTTCTACTTCGTATTCTCCTTTGCCTGCTTGCATGAAGGACAATACCCTTCTGAATGCTTTTTCGGTAATACCACAGGCATGGCGCATTTGTTTTATTTCTTCATCAGACTTTATCAAGCGCAATTGCTGCATGATAGGGGCTATGCGTCCATACTGATGTAATGGGTACTGTTGCATAAGGCTTTTTCTACACCTGTCATCTCTGGTTTCTACCTCTTTACTTGCCCTCGAATGCTCATTTTGATTGAGGTAGATAATCTCTGCTGTAGGGATAAGTCTTCTCATGGTAGCTTCTAACTCAGAGAGCCAACGTACTTCTGTGATGGCTGAATGTGCTGTTGCTTGTTCTTTGCTGAGTTTATGTCCTTCCCAAATCGCTATCAGCTCACTAGTTTCTTTCACAAATAAAACCTCTCTGTCTTTGGGGTTATGAGCATCTGGAAAGAGTAAGAGTACTGTTTCTTCTTGGTCTATGCCTGTGAGATAAAACAAATCATTATTTTGCCTAAAAGACATGGTGCCATCTGCATTAGTA
>WTJX01000622.1 GCA_011524675.1 Cytophagales bacterium | reverse complement strand
ATATTGCAATGTAAGCATTAAAATATACTAATTCTATTTTTTTTCTTTTTGTTATTGGAAACTGTTTAGTTTAATTTCCTCTTTGTACTTTAAATACTTCATTAAAAAAACAGAAAATAAGTTATAATGAGACTGTATAATGATTAATTCTTGTAGATTTGTTGATCTATATCTATGAACGTATAAAACAATCATGAAATACAGCAATCGTTATGTGGTTATCATGGCAGGTGGAGTCGGAAGTAGGGTTTGGCCTTTGAGTAGAAAAAATACCCCAAAACAATTTCAAGACGTATTGGGAACAGGTAGAAGCATGATACAGCAAACCTTTGATCGCTTTGAAGACTTTTGTCCTGTAGAAAATATTTTTGTCGTTACTACCAAAGCTTATGTAGCTCAAGTAAAAGAACAGCTACCCAGTTTAGGTGATGAACAAATACTTGGTGAACCTATGGGAAAAAATACCGCTGCATGTATTGCCTATGCTTCGTATAAAATTAACGAAAGAAACCCAAATGCGACTATGGTCATTGCTCCATCTGACCATATGATTATCCACACACATAAATTTATAAAAAAAATAGAGTTCGCTACCAATCGAGCTAGTGAAGAGGATATTCTTATCACCTTAGGTATTCAACCTACTAGGCCAGATACTGGTTATGGCTACATTCAATTTTTAGAAAATAAAAATGAAGAAATTTTTAAAGTCAAAAATTTCACCGAAAAGCCTGAACATGATTTGGCGGTCAATTTTTTAGAAAGTGGAGACTATTTGTGGAATGCAGGCATCTTTATATGGAGTGTTGAGTCTATCGTAAAAGCTTTTGAAAAACAACTCCAAGACATGAATGAGCTTTTCAAAGCCGGGAAAGGTGTTTATTTCACCAAAGAGGAAGACGCTTTTCTTGAAAAGACGTATGGTCAATGCAAAAATATTTCTATTGACTACGGTATCATGGAACATGCCGAAAATGTATATGTCATCCCATGTGATTTTGGTTGGACAGATTTGGGGACATGGAAATCTTGCTATGAGGTATCAGAAAAAGATACAAAAGAAAATGTGCTCTTCGGAGAGGTAATGACCTATGACAGTAAGAACTGCCTTATCAAAGCGCCACAAGATAAACTAGTGGTCGTTCATGGTTTGGATGGTTATGTCGTGGTAGATCACGAAAATGTACTCTTGATTTGCAAAAAAGAAGAAGAGCAAAAGGTCAAAAGCTTTGTTGCTGATGTAAAATCAAAACAATGGGAGAAATACGTGTAAAATGTCTTTAGGTCAGTATGTCTCTAAGTCTATATGTCTTTATGAGTAACCATATTCCTTAGGACTCAAAAAAGCCAAATCACAAAATCACAAAAATCATAATAGACTATGGACAATAGACTCTAGGTTGATGTAGCTTCGAACTTGTGAAATTTGGTTGAAGCACAAGACAAAAGAATCTAACTTCTTTTGTCTTGTGTCTTGCATCTTAAAATCTTATAGTCTAATAAGCTCTTACCTCTTTACCTTCCATAAAGTTAACAAAAGCCTTATTCACGACCTTGTTTCCACCTTTAGTTGGATAATCTCCTGTAAAGTACCAATCTCCTTTATTGTTAGGGCAAGACTCATGCAATCCTTCTATCGTTTGATATACAATAGAGAGTTTTGATTTTAAATCTTTAGGTGTTACAATTTCAGTAATTTTGTCTGTCAATTGTTCGTATGTAAACTCTTGGTATAGCTCATTGACATAGTTTGGCGATGGTTCATCTGACAAAAGAGAAGTGTTACACTTATCGTACACTACGTCTAAGAGGTACTCCTTGTCATTTTCTTTTAAGAGTTCTAGTAAGGCTCTGAAAGCGACAAACTCTTTCATCTTGGACATATCTATACCGTAGCAATCTGGAAAGCGTATTTGAGGTGCAGAAGAAACAATGATGATCTTTTTTGCAGCTAACTTATCGAGCATTCTGATAATGCTTTTTTCGAGTGTTGTTCCTCTCACTATAGAGTCATCAATGACTACTACAGTATCTACCCCTTTGTTTATTACCTCATAAGTAGTATCATACACATGGCTCACCAAGTCATCTCTTGAGTTGTCGTCTGCAATGAAGGTACGTAACTTTGCATCTTTGATGACGAGTTTTTCTATTCGAGGCTTCAAAGACATGACCTTATCCAACTCCTCTACGGAGATATTTTTTCCTCTGAATTGTTTTTTTCTATGATCTTTGAGGTACTCTTCTACCCCTTCTATCATTCCCCAAAAAGAGGTTTCAGCAGTATTAGGAATGTAAGAGAAGACTGCATTTTCTAGATCATGGTCTAGCTCTTTCAATACTTGAGGCACCACTTTTTTTCCCAACATCTTTCGTTCATTGTAGATGTTGGGATCAGAGCCTCTTGAAAAATAGATTCTTTCAAATGAGCAAGACTTTTTCTCTTGTGGGGTGATGAATTCTTTTTCAGATACTTGCCCATTTACATCAATGATGAGGGCATGTCCTGGCTTTATTTCTTTTATTTTTTCATACTCGATATTAAAAGCAGTCTTGATGGCTGGTTTTTCTGATGTAACCACGACTACTTCATCATCTTCGTAATAATACG
>WTJX01000159.1 GCA_011524675.1 Cytophagales bacterium | reverse complement strand
AAAAAAAGGGTATCATACCTTAGTATGATACCCTTTCTAATATATTAGTCTAATATTTTTTTAGCAACTCAGCCTACTTCGCATACTCTACCGATAGCTCTTGTATAGAAGAATTTTCACCAGAGGCATTCAATGGTTTTACTTTCCATACAATCCATCTGTACTCACCCAAATTATTGTTAGAAACAATAGAGGCTTGATTATATGCATCTACCTTTGCTTCTATTGTATTTATTGTTCCTAGTGGCGTATATTTACTTTTGTTTTCTACATCCCACCCTGGATCGTTCGTAGCATTACTGGCATATATGGTTACATTAAGCTTTCCTCTTGTTGCACCTTTGCTATGCGTAAAGCTTTTTATTGCCTTTACTTTTTTTGCTAATCCTAAATCCATCTTGTACATACCATTAGTGATATTATTGTCAAAGACAGCCCCATAACTATCTTTGAGCTTACCATCCGTCAAGTCTGCTAATGGATCATTACTTGTTTTGATATTAGTGGTAACCTTCACTTTATTACTGAATGATTGAAAAGGAAAAGCATTTTGATCTTTGGCTGTCGCTACATCATAATAGACACTTGGAGTAATGTTGATGTCATGGTTGTGTTGATTTCTCACTACCGTGAGCTTCAAGGCTTGGTTTTTAGTACTAGATAGTATTTGCCCAAATACATTTTGACTAAGCACTTTCTTACCGTTTACCAAAAGGATGACATCATTTTGTTTTACGCCTGCTTTAGCAAGTTCGGAAGTGCCTAACAATTCTCTTACAACCAATCCTCCGTCACTTTTAGCAATACCATAAGCAGAAAACTGCTGTCCTTCTAGTTCTTTTAACTTTGCCCCTAACCAGTAGAATGGCGTAGGCTGTAATGGTGCTGGCTTTGCTGACTTCTTATGTGCGTGCTGTGGCGTTGCACCTTTTAGGTTGTATTCTGGAAAGATCGGTGTTTTAGCTATCGCTTTTAAGCTCGGCTTTTTCACCCCGAACTGATCCATTGGAAAGTTCTTGAAACCTACCTTAAATGCTGGAGAACCTTCTTTGACGGTATAGTCTCCGTTCGCAGGATCTACAAACATGGGATCTCCAAAAAGAGAATGCTCATCCCATTGAAACTTATCTTTAATTTTATCTATCGTTCTTTGATCTGAGTTGTGATAGAAGTTACTATCTACACAGTGCGCTACGCTTACATCATTCAAGACATAGGCCCCGTTACATCTACCCATGATATTGGCATATACTTTATCCTTGCTATTGTTGAACCATACATGCGAGCTTAGTCCATTATTGATAATGATGTTATTCCATGCTTTTCTTCTAAATCCTTCTCTGAGTTTGAGTCCACCGCGAAGCATGACATTATTGTAAATATCGTAATTAGACGACCCATCGTCAAGGTCTATATCCCAACCGTGGTCGCATCTCCAACGGCTATTACGTATGGTGGTGGTAGCCATAGCGTCTAGGAAAGGGAGCTGTGGGTTTGCATCTACTGCCTTTTGGGAAGCTGTCAAATGATCTGCTCTCCAGTAACGATCTCTTCCCCATGAGTTGAAAGAACCATGATCGTGTGTTTCTTGTACTGTTTTGAATACATCGCATCTGTCTATGAGGTGTCCTCCCCATGCGCCATCGCCGATATTGATCCCCGCTCTTGCACAGTCATAGATGGAAGCATCTTTGATGGTAATATATTGTGCCATTTCTATCAATACGCCTGCTGGCTGTCTTTCGGTACGTCCTATACCGTGAATCAAACAATCTTCTACTGTTCCTTTAGATGGGTAATTGTTAGTTTTTGGTCCTACTGTCATATCTATTTTTGAAAGATCATTTCGTTGACCATATTCAAATAAAGGATTTTTTACAGCATTTGGATCACCTACAAAACATACACCACTAGCACCTGCATCGTGTATATGGCATCCTTTAACTAAAGTGTTGCGGTTATAGTTATTTACAAAAATGGCGTTTCCTCCTACTTGGTCAAATTCGGAATCTAAAATGCTTATATTTTCTGTACCTGTGAGCATGACCGCACCACCTCTATAAATTGCCCAGTCAGAACGTAATAATTGCTCTTTGGTATCCATGAAGGTTCTCGCTGCGTGTTTGAATACAAAGCCTTGAAATTGAATGTGCTTTACTGGACTGCTTTCTGTTCCATTGAACTCTATGAGATGTCTTAGACGAATGATTTCTACAGTAGCATTTTTTAAGTTTACGTTTGTGGGAGGGTAATAATACAAAGTGTTGGTGCTAGCGTCATGATACCATTCGCCTTGAGCGTCCAACTCTTCAAATACATTTTCTACCATACGGTATTTTTCATGCATACTAGATTTACGGTTGTTTTGCCATCCTCCTTCATAGGTAACTTCACCATTGGCATCTTTTCCAGTAATGAGGTAGTGGTAGCCACCCCATTGTGATCTGTGCATGGCATGGAGGTATGCTCCTTTAGGGTTTTTCCAGTTGGCAGCTCTTTCTTTTGAAATGGCATCGGCTGCATAGCCATTGTATGGCTCAGTGGTTTTTTCGGGATCAAAGTTAGGGTAGCGCGCCATACGCTGATTTTCTCCATCTACAAAAAGCTGGTCTATC
>WTJX01000130.1 GCA_011524675.1 Cytophagales bacterium | reverse complement strand
GTATATACCCATATCAAGGCTATAGTAATGAAAACAGTAAGAGGGTAGGGGATACCTAAAAAATCAAAAACAGCTATTTGTAAAACGTTGGCAACTAAAAATAACCTGAATGAAGCTCCTACAATGCGAGAAAGTAAAAAATATATTGCTCCTGTTTTGTGTGACCAAAAGCCAAATCTAGAAGATAGGTAGCTGTAGATAGATGTTAATTGAAGTTTATAATATAGAGGAAGTAATACCAATGCAATGACGGCATAGCCTACAAGGTAGCCCAAAACCATTTGCATATAAGAAAATTGGCTAGAAGAGACCCAGCCAGGAACTGAAATAAATGTTACACCAGAAAGGCTTGCGCCTATCATTCCAAAAGCTACAATATACCAAGGTGAAGAGCGATCACCTGTGAAAAATGCTGTGTCGCTAGCTTTTCTTGAAGTAAGATGTGCTACCGTAATCAATAATATAAAATAGCCTACTATTAAGCTCAATATCCAAGTATAACTCATGTGTTTATTTTTTACAATCTAAAGATATAAGTAGTATCGAAGCTCATGCACATAAAACCTATACGGCAAAAGCGAAAAAACTACTTGAATTAGCTATCACCACACAGATCAATCATGGTTTGGAAAAGAAAAACTTAGGAAATGCTTTTCTTTCATTTTTTTTAAATAACAATACTGTCATACTGCTTTGCAAAAAGCCATATCCATACCCTAACAATTGGATATAACTTGCTACTATTGATAAAATACAGACCTTTACATTTTTCGTTTTTAGTAGTGATTCTAACATAAGAATACTGGTAATAAGTACTAAAGGGAAGAAAAAGTAATATGATATTGCTATAGAGAAGCCCACTAAAATCAAGCACGCTAAAAGGAATAAAGTTGGTAGCAAATACGTGAGTTTAAATTTATCGGGATGCCATTTGATAAGGATAGGTCTTACGACCCCAAATTTATACACTTGTTTCACAAATTTTTGAAAACTTACTCTTCTTTTGTGATAAACAAAAGCGCTTTCTATCAAACCAACAGAATAGCCTTTTTTCATGATTCTGTAGCTAAAATCTGGGTCTTCACCAGGGTGTATGTCGCTAAACCCACCAATGTCTTCATATATTTTTCTTTTAATTCCCATATTGAAACTTCTTGGCTGATATGTATCTAGCTTGTTTTGTTTTCCTCTTATTCCCCCTGTCGTAACTATTGAGGTCATAGCATAATTGATAGCTTTTTGTATGTCTGTAAATGAACTATCTGCGCTATCGGGTCCTCCAAAGCAATCCAATGCTTTCTCGGAAAGTGAAGATTCCACGTTTTCAAAATATTTTTTTGGTATGATACAATCAGAATCAAAAAATATTAAATATTCACCTGTAGCTTTCTGCATACCAAAGTTTCTGCTATCCCCAGGCCCTGTATTCTCCTTAAAGAAATATTTGATATCTAGTTTACTTGAATACGTATCAATAATATCTTTACAGTCTTCTGAAGAGCCGTCTTCAACTATAACTACATCAAACTACTTAAACGTTTGTTTTGCTAGACTAGCAAGCAATTCGTCAACCTCATTCGGTCTATTATACACAGGGACTATTACAGAGTATTTCTTCATGTTATATTTATTAAAATGATCTCTAACGATAAAGGTATATCAGGTATAATGGCAAAAAACGACATACTGACATGTAAGGCATGATTTTATTTCACGAAAGTGAAAAAAAGATACATATATTTTTAGTAGCTATTCCAGCGTGCCCGGTAACCCCTCACATCTATATGTACTGACCTTGTTCCTGGATATAAGCCTATTCCACCTTTATTTTTAATTACTTGTTTTTCGCAAATGTCAAGCACTATCTCTTTGTCCTCTTTGGTAAATACCCCATCTCTATTGATATCGCCTATGGTCATGTCAATAGCTTGCCCTTTGATATGCCTACTTTTTGAAGCACCACCAATTTTGGTATTATACATGGGGGTACGATGACCTGAACGTATATCAAAACCGTCTCTGTTATATCCTTTTTTACTGAGAATATCTTGTAGTTCAATTACTTTAAAAAGTATGCTTTTATCAATACCCCAGTAGAGGGTGTCTGTTGAAAAGTACCACGTTTTATTGTATTTTGAATCTTTGGATATAAGATTCAAAATTCTATTGTTTCCGACAATTTTACGATAACAGTCTGTTTTTGAGATTTTATAAAACTTTAAAGACTGGACAAGCGAGGCATATTTTTTTGATGATAGCTGCGAGTGCTCTAAATATTTCTTTGGTAACTGATCTAGTGTTGCTACCTCAAATGAAGATAGTATTTGTTCTATCTCTTTTTTTGAACTTACATAAGCATTTTGATGAAATATATCATAACAGTTCATTTCTACGACATCTCTCAACTTAGTTACGTAAATACAGCTAAGTAAAAAAAGGGGCAATAATAACAAAGAAGCAATAAGTAGTCTTTTCTTCATAAGGGGCTTTTATTTTTTGATGATTTATAAACACTTCAAAAACCATCTTTACGGTTACTAGATTTATCAGTGTGTGGAGCCCCTCCTATGATGAGATAAAATAAAATCACTAGTTTTTTAACCTACTATTATTTTAATTCA
>WTJX01000516.1 GCA_011524675.1 Cytophagales bacterium | reverse complement strand
GAAAAGTGTTTTCTAATAAAACAGCCGATTTGTTTGATAAGCATCGTATGCCTACACTTTCAAACGAGGTGAATAGCGATACGAAGCAAACGTTTGGTTTGTGGCATTTTGACCGTTTCAATTCGCCTACTACCCTTGCCGATGCTGTTACCGTTAGAGCAGTAGAGCAGTCAAATACCTTGAACTACAAAGAAATAACTGGCAAGCAAGCGCAAGGGCTAAAGCTAGTACAAGGAAAGTTTGATTCTGCCGTCCATTTTGATGGAGGTGGATATTTTGAGTCCAAAGAACTGTTGAGTAGCGATGAAGAGGTATTGCTAGATTTTTGGATAAACAAAGCCAAATCTCATCATGAAGAATTTCAAGAGACGCTCTTTTTTGGTCCATCATTAGAACTTAGGGTGCATAGGCACTATGATGTTGATAGAATATCTTTGATCGCTTTCTTAGAAAAGAGACCAGAAAACGGCAATAAATCGTATACGATGTTAGAAGTTCCTTACAAACCAGATTGTTGGAATCATGTGGTGGCAAAAATAGAAAAAGGTAAAATAAGCTTAGAAGTATTTGCAGAAGGGGACGTAGTTGTGCAACAAAGGGAGAAAAAGCTATATGCCCCCAGAAAAAAAAGCAAAAAGAAAGTATGGATAGGTAAAGGATATGCCAAGCTTCTGAATGCCAAGTTAGACGAAGTCCTAGTAAAAACATTATAAGCTTTTTGGATCTTCAGTAATGAGTCCATAGTCCATACGTTTTTGATGAAGTACTTTTGGACGACTACGTATAATAAAAGATATGAAGATAAAAACCATAGCTCTGTGCTTGATGTCTTTTAGTTTATTGTTTCAACAGAGTATTTTTTAAAAAATGAGATATACTAAAAATTTACTATTCCCTGTTTTATTACTCTTCTTTGTTAGTAGGTAGTCTGTCAGCAAAGAAGCCTAATATCGTCATCATATTAACGGACGACCAAGGTTATGGAGATTTGGGGTGCTTTGGTTCATAAATCATCAAAACACCCAATATAGACCAAATGGCAAAAGAAGGGGCGAAATTAACAAACTTTTATGTAGCAGCACCTTTATGTACCCCATCTAGAGCAGGCTTGATGACAGGCTGCTATGCGCAAAGAATAGATATGGGAAGAGGACAAGAATTTGGCGTATTGCTCGCAGAAGATGGTAAGGGGATGAACCCTAGCGAAATTACCATTGCAGAGGTGGCGAAGTCAGCAGGTTACAAGACAGGAATGTTTGGCAAGTGGCACTTAGGAGACCAGCCCGACTTCTTGCCGACTAAGCAAGGATTTGATGAGTTTTTTGGTTTACCTTATAGCCATGATATTCACCCCCTACACCCTGCACAGAAAAAATTTAACTTCCCTCCACTTGTCTTATTAGAAGGAGAAGAAGTGATAGAGTTAGACCCCGATGCAGACTATTTGACCAAACGCATTACAGAAAGAGCCGTTTCTTACATCCAAAAAAATAAAAAGAATCCTTTTTTGATGTATGTGGCGCACCCTATGCCTCACAGACCATTACACATGTCTCCTCCTTTTATGGAAGCTGTCCCTAAAGACTTGAGAGACCTTATTGCTGAAAATGAAAAAGTAGAAAACTTTGTTGATTACCGTACAAGAGATAAGATATACCCTTATGCTATCAGTGAGATAGACTGGTCTGTAGGGCAAATCTTAGATGAACTGAAAAAGCAAGGGATAGACAAAAATACGATTGTATTCTTCACGAGTGACAATGGTGCTGGTAAAAGTGCCAATTGTTCTACTAGTCCACTAAAAGGGAACAAAGGAACAATCTATGAAGGAGGGATGAGAGAGCCTACGGTGATTCGTTGGCCAAAGAAAATAAAAGCAGGGCAAGAAAATAAAGAATTGATGACCGCAATGGACATCTTACCCACTATTGCAGAGCTAGTAGGCTATCAGATGCCTGACAATAGAACCATTGATGGGAAAAATATTTTGCGTACTCTAACAAAAAACGAACCTACTCCTTATGAGTATTTCTTTTACCATGCTCAGAATAATCTATTGGCTGTACGCCATAAAAACTGGAAGCTTCACATTCATAAAGGAGTACAGCCTATCGCCTTGTATGATTTAGATAAAGATATTGGCGAAAGTGTCAACATACTCAAAGACCACCCTGAAATAGCTGAAAAGTTATTAAAAGCAGCTCAAGAATTTGATGCCGAACTGAAAGCCAATATACGCCCTGCTGGATATGTGGATACCCCTAAAGCATTGACTCTAAAGAAATAGACCAAAGAACGATAGTCTATGGGCTGTAGACTATCGTTCTTTGAATTAGCATGTCAAAGGTCTAATGTGACGGAAATACGAACAGACAAGCGCATGATTAAATACTCATAACATACTGAATAACAATATATTAGTACTCCTGTCTAGCGACCAGATACTAACTACTAAATACTTTAAACACATGAAACACGCATGTCGAATGTCAAAGGTCAAATGTCGAATGTGGCGTTAATACCAACAAACAAGCGCATGATTAAAATATACATAACGTACTGAATAACAATATGTTAGTACTCCTGTCTAGCGACTAGATACTAACTACTAGATACTTTTAAACA
>WTJX01000424.1 GCA_011524675.1 Cytophagales bacterium | reverse complement strand
GCCTTAGGAAGTGTAGCTGTTCGGTAAAGTACCATTCATGCTTTGCCGAACAGACATAAAAGTACAAAGTAGTCTTGCCAGTAATAATTGAAAAAGTGAATTATTGAAGCTATCTTGCAAGGCTCTATTAGTTGATATTTATTTTGTTATTGTTCATTACTAGAGCTACAAACCAAATTGATACTTTAGGAAATGCAATTGAAACACACACTTTTACTCTTCGTTTTTCTTCCAAGCTTTGTGTTCGCACAAGAAAAAAAGATTTCAGGTAAAGTCATAGACCAACAAGTAGGCGAGCCACTGCCTTTTGCTACTGTATCTTTAAAAAACGCAAAAGATAGTACCTTACTGGCAGCAAGCATAACTAATGAAGCAGGAATATTTCAGATAGAGACAAGCACCGAGGGCAATTGTATTCTCGAAGTCAACTACCTAGGTTTTAAGAAAGCATACAAAACCGTCTATGTTGGTACACTCAATAATTTTTTGGATGTGGGAGAGATCACCTTGGTAGAAGATGCCACGCAGCTAGAAGAGGTGGTAGTCCAAGGAAAGAAAGCCACAGTATCACAAAAGTTAGATAAAAAATCCTTTTTGCTAGAAGATAACATAGCCCAGACAGGAGGCTCAGTATTGGATGCTTTGAGGGCATTGCCTTCTATCTCTGTAGATCAAGACGGAGTAGTATCTCTCAGAGGAAGTAACAAAGTATCTGTGCTGATCGATGGGAAACAAAGTGCTCTTACAGGCTTTGGTAGTCAAACCGCCTTGGATAATATTCCATCATCCAATATAGAGCGCATAGAGATTATCAATAACCCTTCTGCCAAAGACAATGCGATAGGTTCAGCAGGGATTATCAATATTGTATATAAAAAGAATATAGACAAGGGGTGGCATGGTGAAGCAGGCTTATCCTTGGGGATGGGTGCTCTAGGCAAACGCAAAGACGACTTACCTACAGACTTAGGCAGTTATACGGCTACAGGCAAAGTTATGCCCTCTATACACCTCAACTATACAGGGAAAAAGCTTTCCTACTTTTTTCAAAACAGTGTGCTAAGGCAGCGTAAGCTTCCCAACAATGAGTTTACCACAAGGACATATTCCGACGGAAGCGTCATCTACTCGCAGGTAGCAGAAAACAGAAGGCAAACACATGTTATTAGTAAAATGGGGCTAAACTGGCAAATGGATGAAAATAACAGGCTTTCCATCGCAGCCACTCATGATATAGAAAGCCATGTAGATACCTCTCAAGTACCCTTTATCCTTGCTTCTACACAGCAAAGAAGCCGTTCTTATGGGTGGAATGAAAAAGAGATTACAGGTTTTATCAATGCTACCGCCAACTATGAGCATTTGTTTCCACAGGCAGGGCATAGCCTTAGTTTCAATACACAGTTTACCAAAGGATGGGAAGACGAAAGTTACTTCTTGCAAGATAGCTCCGATGTTCGTCAATCGTTTGATACGACCATGCTCTTGGCAAGTGAATATACACTCAACTTTTCTGCCGACTATACGAAACCATTAGGTTCGGGAAGTTTGGGATTAGGCTCTAAAGTACAATGGAGGTGGATTCCTGTAAGTTATGATCTTAGTACAAGTTTACAAAGTGTGTATCCTAACTTGGGAGATTTCTCAAGGTGGGGGGAGAATATTTATGCTGCCTATGTCAACTATATTTATGAAAAACCAAATGTTGACATCGAAGCTGGACTGAGGACGGAATATACCGATGTGTTTTATAATATAGCTGAAGAAAATGCATATTATCCAAGCAATGATGCGTATGATTATTTAGAGTTCTTTCCAAGCGTTCGTTTGTCATACAAGATCAATGACAAGAACAAAGTCTCTTTGTTTTACAATAGAAGGATAGACAGGCCTGGAGAGCCAGAGCTACGTATTTTTCCCAAATTTGATGATCCAGAACTCGTGAAAGTAGGTAATCCTTACCTAAGACCACAGTTTACACAAAATTTTGAAATTGGTTATAAGAGAGACTACGCACAGGGGTATGTCTATGTCTCAGGTTTTCATAAAATCATCAACGACCAGTTTTTACGAGTGTATGCCATAGACACGGTGGAGAAAAGCGGTTTTTCTACTAATGACCTCATAAACAAAATTTATCAAAATACAGGCGATGCAACCAATACAGGAGTTGAACTTATATGGAATCATAAATTCAAAAAATATTGGACGATGTCTGCCAATTTCAATTATTACCTCATCAAAATAAAGGCACATGAAGGCACGATGCTTTTTCCGTATGAGCGTAGCTATAGCATAGCGTCTTCCAGTAATGACACATGGGATATGAAGATCAATAATTATCTTCAGTTACCCAAAAGCATTAAGCTACAGCTGACCACTATTTATTACGCCAAAAGAAATGTACCACAAGGCGTGCAGTCAGCAAGGTTTTCGTTGGACATGGGCTTAAGCAAAGGTATTTGGAAAGGCAAAGGGGAGTTGACCGCCTCTGCAACAGATATTTTTAATCGCTTTGGAATAGAACAGGAGCTGACAGGAGAAAACTTTACAGCGACCTATCAAAACTTCTTTGAGACACAAGTCTTTAGGCTTGGGTTTAAGTATAAGTTTTAGAATGGTAAGTAGGT
>WTJX01000522.1 GCA_011524675.1 Cytophagales bacterium | reverse complement strand
GTTTTAGGATTTGTAACGCCCCCATTTGAAAAAGTAATGCTTGCAAACTTTACAGACCCATCGTCAAAGGTAAGTGTCTGTGAGTTAGTACCTTCAAAGGAAGTTGTACCTGAACTAGCTATAAAAGTTGCTCCATTACTTAGTGTAAAATTGCCATGAAAAAAGATATCTGCAGATATGGTTACATCTGAACCATCGCCTTCAGCTACAAAATCTCCATTAGTGGTGAAATTTGTAGTGATAATAAAACTACCTCCATGAATGACGTCTACATTGGCAAAATCCAATGTCAATGATGAATGAGCAGAAACCACTATAGCCCCATTGCCTATGGTGGTAAGATTGGTCACACCACCATCAGGATTACCATCAACATCAGCATCCTCATACAAAACCACTTGCCCTGCATCAGCGCCGTCATTACTCGCCACGACTAAATCTCCAGCTAAGAAAAGGTCATTTTCAACTGAAACATTATCAGAGGTGAGTAGCTTGCCTAGTGTTCTAATGGCAATACTTCCATTTACCGTTGCCGAAATACCGTGTGCGTCCATCGTAAGCGTAGCACTGGTATCTATCTCCAAGTCGTCTATGGCAATAGTGGTATTGACGACAACAGCATGACTTTTAGAGATTACAAAGCTATTGTTCCCCGCTGTGAGTTCGGTGGTAAGCGTAGTAGCTGCTCCACCAGCTGTCGTACTCCATATATTGCCATTGAAATCACCACTTGCTACAGAGTAATAGGTAGTCTGTGCATGCAAAGATGGCAAACTAAAAACTACTGCAATCAAATACAGTAATGGTCTAAAAGGTTTAAATTTCCACATATATACAACTTGTTTATTGATTTCTTGTCTCAACCTCTCCTGTAGGAAAGATGAAAATATGCATTGGGTTTATCACAAATGTCAAAACATTTTTTGAGCATAATGATATACGATAGATTTCTTACCCATGTTACAAAAGTATAAAAAATAAATACATCTAAACTATCTAAGTGTATAAATATACACCTAATGCATTTTTCTTTTTTAACAGTCAAATACAGTTCCAAACATGTTACAAACAAGAAACTTTTATTTATAATAAGGTCAAGAAAAAGACAATCCAAAGAAAGTAGATCAAGAACAACATAGAACATTAATTCTTTTAACAAAGAAAAAAACTCGACAAAACAGTAACAAACAGTTTTGAATACTTTTCGTATATAGTAAAACAAGCGCTTGATTTTCTTCCACGAAAGTGGCGTTTTTTTAATTAAACAATGAGGTGTCGCGGAAGATTGAAAAAATAGAACTTTATGGAATTAAGAAATGAAGAAGATGAAAAAATGAATGGTTGATAGTGATTAGTTATAGATTATGAATTATAAGTAAAAAGTTGGCATTCAGGCCTTTAAATTATAGGACTTTGAAACAAAAGACGGTAAAGAATAAAACCCAAAGCACATGTAGCATACATAGCACAAAACTCAAACATAATGACATAAAGACGAGAGGGCAGGATTTTATTCCACGAAAGTGGAATTTTGTTAATGAATAATGGGAGGAATTGGTTGTTTGTGACCTTAAAGGAAAAGAATAAAGAAATTAAAAAAATAAGAAATGAAGGGTTAATAGTAATAAGAGGTTAAGGATTTGTGTTAGATAAACTTTGTACTCATGACTTAGTACTCAAAAGGACCGAAGCGTTAAGAAAACAGACCTTAGTCCGTTTTTAGTAATGAGCTAGTATGAGTTTTAAAACTTATAACTTGAATGCAGGAAAATTGAATGTCGAATATTAGGAAAGGTGGATACTCACAGCTTACTATTAAAACTAAATAGCTAAAGAATAAGTAGGCAGACAAAAATAATTTTGTTTTAAAAAACGAGCGATTTTAGTTCAGATCAAGACAGGAAGCAAAGCTTTAGCAAGCTAAAGCATATATTTCTAACGATGAAATGAATTAAAATAGCCGTTTTTTATCATAAGTATTTTTGGACTACTACTTAGGTTATACAATTTAAAAAAAATACTGATAGTGAAGACAAAACTAAATCATCCTTTTCATCTACTCTTCTACATAGCCTGCGAAACTTCTTCAAGAACGGGATTTAGCACGCGTTACAAACGCTAGGTAAAAAACTTTAAAATATTGTAATAACTCTAGCGTTCAATGATATAGTTATACTTATCTTCAACATGAACTAAGCATTACTTTCAATTGTCATCCTATTTATTTCACCTGGGTAAATAATGTCCACCTTTTGTGTTATCTGATATTTTTTTATCATCTTACTTACTGCTAGCTCTATTTGCTCTTTGGAATAACGAGTAGAAAAATGTCCCAAGATCAAATGTTTCACATTTGACTGTGCTACCATTTCAATTACCTCTTCTAGCTTACTGTGTTTGTTTTTCGCTTTATCTGGGATTACTTCTCCTTCGACATTTAAGAAGGTAGCTTCATGGATAAGGATATTAGCGTTTTTCCATCGATCCCAGTCTTCTACAGGTGTATCGCCAGAATAAGAAATTAAAGGATTTTTAAGCTCATAGGTAGTATAATCTTTGCCATAGGTGTCGATGAGTGCTTTAATTTCACTGCCCGATAAAGCACCAAATTCTTCTTTTAGCTTGCGCTTTATTTCAAAAACAGTGAAGCTCAAACTTTTAGTAACTCCCTCTTTTGCGGCTATGTGTCCATTTTTGATACTTTCTACGACTAAATTACTATTAAGATAAATTCTTTCGTTTTCAGCAATAGCTTGCCATTGAGTACCAGTCACGTGTGGATCAAACTTTTTACAAAAGTTAGCTATAGCAGGAAAAGAACCGCTATCCTTAGGGTAGTAAATATAAGGTAACTTTTCTCTAGCGTTTAATTGATTAAATTGAATCAGTCCAGCTAAATGATCCCTATCTGCATGTGAAATGAAAGCATGTTTTATTTTTCTGCTTTTTTGAAGTAAGCCAGCAGAAACGCCATCACCAGCATCAAAGAGTATGCCTAGTTCTTCAATGAAATACCAAGTAGAAAATAATGCTGTTGAATATCCTGTTATACTGAGTTTCATGCTTGCTTTTTATGTAAGTAGGCTTTAAAAATTCGTCTTTCACACTTATACAGTGTTATACAAAATTTTAAAGTCCTCATATACAATCAGTAAACTGTGGGTTTAAAATTTTGAAAGCCTTGACTAAGCACAAAATTTTAATTGTGGAAAGTCTGCTGATGGTATTGTGCAAAACAGTTCAGCTTTGTTATGAGTAAAAAACAAAGTAGTAATCAAAAAAACACTTACTCTGAAGTAGTAATGTTTTTTTAGACTTTCTTTTTCAAGGATATTTTGGTTTTATTTTCTGTCCCACTTAATAATCTTTTGATGTTTTTTTGATGTGTAAGTACTACCAAACAAAAAACAGCGATGCCAAAAACAGTCATTATTGCATTTGCCCTAGGCTCTTCATGGTGAAACCTGTCAAAAGATATTAGAACAGGAAAGGCAAAAGAAGCGATCATAGAACCGAGAGATACATATTTAGAAAGAATCAATACGGTTAAAAAAATCATAATGCACACGAGTGCAGCTTCAAAGTGTATCGCAAACATCATCCCTAAAATAGTTGCAACTCCTTTACCTCCTTTAAAATTATAATATACAGGAAAGATATGTCCCATAATGGCGGATACACCTGTTAATAATTGATATACAATTAATTGACTCCCTGTAGATGTTAAACTAGGGTTGAAATAGACAAACCATAAAGGAATACTTGAAGCTATGAAGCCCTTGAGGGTATCCAAGAACATAACTATCCAGCCTGCTTTTTTACCTAATACTCTAAAAGTATTAGTAGCGCCAGCGTTACCACTGCCATATTCTCTAGGGTCAGTTTTATAAAACTTCACTCCCACCCAAACGGATGAAGAGAAAGACCCTATAAGATAAGACGCTAAAATTGAAATGATAAGAAATAGAAGTAAAAGTAAACTCATAATTTTTTTAATTCTTTAACCTAAGTGCACTATTCTCATAGTTGCTACATGCATTTTATAAAAAAATAAAAGTCCGAAAATAAATAAAAAGTAATGATGTTAATAATTAATTGGAGAATATTTTTCAATAATAGCGCTAAAATCAATTACTCTCCTAATAATTGATCTAACGTATAACCTAGATAATTTGTTTTAAACTTATCTACGTAGGTATCTTTATCTAATTCAGTTCCTAAGATATACATCATTTGACCTTTCTTAGGGGCTTTTCTTTTTTTAGTATAAAAGACATCATTGATTTCTTTTTCAGAGGAGACTATGGTTAAAGAGTTATCTTGTTCTTTATAAGAAAAATAATACCAGTTTTTTACAGATCCACCTCCGGCTTCTATGTATAAGTTGATCACATCTCCATCTGCCCAATTCATTACTTCTAGATAAGTAGTGAACTTAGCATCTACTTCTGTATTTCCAATATTGGCTATTACAGTCTCTCCAGTATTGTACCAAGTATTATAATCACGCGACCAGCTTAGTGTGATATCAGAGAACAAAAAACCTTCTTGGAATGTATGATGAGTTAGGTACAAAGGTAAGCCTGTAGAGGAGATATCTTCTATTGTTAAAGAATCATCTATTAACTTTATTCCTCGATTATACAGATTGTCTATTTTATCTCCTTCTCCCTTTATTCCTTTGATGTCAGCAATATCACTTAGTTTGAATGCAATTTGACTATATACAAAATTGGGAATATTGAAGTTAAGTTTTGATAGACCTTTAACTTCATACTTTGTATTTCTAGTATTAAAGTTTTGTGTTGCACTCACCGAAAACGTTACATTTGCAGTATCTTCTATTTCTGCCATATTGTAAACACCATCAAAGGTAATAATGCTCTTTTTTTCATCATAAGTCATGAGGTTACCTTTCTTCGACTTTCCATTAATCCTATCTTTGGCCCCTATCCTCATAATGCCTTCGTCAGAGTTATAATTTAAATAACCAGAGGCATCGAAGATAACCCTGTCTTGTGGCAATTCTTTAGGACCAACCATTTTATAGTACAAATCATCTTCAATCCCAGAAAAGAAGATACCATTTGAAAGTAATTCTTCCTCCTCATTTCTAAGACTATCCAAAGAGATAAGAATCATATCTTCATTTCCATCTGTCTGATATCTCATCCAGTTTTCTATCCTTACAGCCCCTTTGATGTTTGGCTTTATATAACCATCAAAACCTAAGTTTTTCTTCTTAGAATAAATGGTTGCCGTTCCCTTGAACTGCATATCCTCTTGAATAAAAAACTTATACTCTTCTGTTATTTCTGCATTGGTGCTCAACATATATGCTGTTGTAGAATCTGGTAAAAGCTCTTCTTTTTGGTTAAACCCCTTAAAAGATAATGAAAATACTTGACCAATGTTGTTTTCATAGTCATAAGAGGCTTCTCCATCAAAACCATTGCTTGAACTTACTTTTAAGTTTGCTTTGTACAATTTATGATAGTCGTCCATTTCAATCTTGGCATTTCTTAACTCGTCCAGCTCTGCATTTTCTCTTACAATCACTTTTTCGCTTTGAGGGTAAATGATAGCCCCACTAATGTTCATTTTCTCTACTCCTAAAATTTCTAGCTTTAAAGAGTCTTTATAATATGTACCACTTTTGGCATATATTGTCATAAAGTCTTGATCTTTTCTTGTAGATCTAAAGAATGGAACTATTGTATCCGCTTCTGTAGGTATATTACCTTTATCAAAGTTGATAGTTTCTTTTAAAATATCCCATGTTCCATGATATAGAGACGTTTCATAAGATAATAATGGAAAGGAGTTTGTGGCATCGCCAATAATTTCCGGAAAAAATTCAGCTGTTTTAGTTTTTAGGTCAAATGTAAGCTTTACATTATCACTATTCATCGCTGGGCGGGTAGGGTCTTCTGAAGGTACTTCAAACTTTGTATTTCTACTGGTAAATTTATTGATACCAAAATCAAATGAAGAAGATAAGGCTCTTGTTTCGTAGGTTTCTAAAATTCCTTTTCCAGATACTCCATGTTTCGTTATCCTTACTGATCCGTTTAGTTTTGCTTGACTATCGTAAAGTCTAAAAGATTCTTTAAGGTTTGAAACATTTATCTCATCTTTCCCCTTATTCATTACCATTCTATACTCATTTATTTTTAAATCTGGGAATAATACTTTCCCACCTGAATTTGCAAGGACACCTTTCCTTACCATTAACTCTGGACCATTTGTTATAATAGAATCTTGTAGTAGTAAAAAGTCATTTGATTTGGCAGTAGTGTTTAAATATTTATATGTTCCGTTTACTCTTAGTCCTTGTTTATCCATACTAAAACTCCCCATTACTGTCCCTTTATTTGTATAAACGGGAAAACCTTTGGAAGGGATTTTATTTTTCACTCCTAGAGACCTATCCTCCATAAGAGCGAGTTCTTCTTTCATATCTGGGAGAATATTATCCGTGATAAAGTCTCCTTCGAACTTTATTTCTTTTACCCCATGCTCACTAAGGCTATCCATACCAAAAGGAGGGATGTAGAAATAAACTTTTTTATCATATGAGCCATTGATTACATTTTTACCACTAAAAAACACATATGCACCACTAAGCGATTCAAAATAAGGGTACTGAGGTAGGTAGCCTAAAGAGGATTTATTATTAGGTGCATTTAGGTACAGAGTACCAGAAGATTTATGCAATGTTCTATCCTCACTTATTTCATCATCGATTTGAGTTTCTTCCGTACTACCTTCTATTTTATCTTCTTCTGCTTTTTCTGTTGATAAAGCAATGTAGTTTACAGTATCCATGTGCACCAAAAAACTATCATAATCAAACCTGAAACTTGAACCAGAAAATTGCTCCATAGAAGTTTTTATTTCTCCTGCAAATAAAAGACTTTTATTTTGGTCAATTTCTACGATGCTATCTCTAAGATTAAACTCTACTTCTAGAGAATCAGATATATTAAATTCTTTTACGTATAACACTTTGAGTATGCCAGATTCCATATCCATCTCTCCAGCGTATCCGATTGGACTTAAAGAAATAACTTCTAATTGATCGTAGTCAACCTTTTGTTTAGCAGACAACGCCCATTTTCTACCTTTTTTGGTAAGTTGAATGATGTCATTCGTTGGGTTATATTCTAATAAATGTTTTGATTCGAGGTTTACGAGATTAGAACGAATAAAACGTTCTTTTACACCACTATAATCCGCTATTTCTCCTACAGTAAATTGTTTTTTTCTTTGGCTATAATAATAATGCGTCATGATTTGTAAAGGGTGAAATTTATATATCCCTTTTAATTGTATATAATCTTTTTCCCTAAAAAAATCGCTTGATCTAAAGCTAGCTTCCCTCACATCTCTTGCATAGAAATTTGTAAAACTTATTTTCTCTATACTATCTGCAAAACTCCAATGTAATTTATCTACATTTATTTCCATATCATGATAAGTATCTCTGTAAGGAGAATACCTCATGTCTGTTTTTTTATTTTTAATGAGTGTTAAACTTTTCGTAGGAACATCAAATTTTGAATATGTGCCTTTGTGAGTGATAGAATCGTTTTTATAATGAATGCTTGACTTAGAATAATCACTGCGAATTAATGAATCTGTGACCTCAAACCTTTTCCCTTCTAATTTGAATGAGTGCTTATCATCTTTGTATGAAAAGTATGAAGGCGTGCCGTCTAATGTTTCAGCATACAATAGATTAGCAACTACCTTAAACCCTCCCTTCAAAGACTCTCCTTTGGGTAAATTTAAAAACTCGGCATTATTGGTATATGAGGTAAAACGAGGGTATTTGTAATCTACAATTCCTTTGTTTCTTACTAAATAAGAGAATACTCCCTTCACTGGTTCTTTTAAGCGATACTCGTAATCTATGGTGGAATTTGAAAAGGTTAAAAGAGGATCGTCTAAGTCTATTGCAAAATCCTCGAATGTATTGATAACAATATGCTTTATATTACTGCCATTTTCTTTGATCCCTATGGCTTCCCAAAGTCTCATAGCACCAGTACCTACTTGTTGCCATTCAAACTTTCCTCCGCTTCCAATAAAAAAATTATCTTTATAAAGATAACTACCCGACATCCCTTCTATGACGATAGAGTCATGTTTTGACCTAAAGGTAATGTCAACATCCTTCATAGTAACAAAAATACCGTCTATGGTTGGGATTTCATTTTCTTCAAATAGGTATTCATCAAAGGTATCTTCACCGGGCAAGTCGCCTTGCTCTATTTTATCCCAATCATCCTGTTCTAAATGTTCTTTTTGATTTTCTATCTCCTTCCATGGGTCTTCATCCTGCTCACTTTCCGATGCAAGCTCAAACATATTTTCGTTATCGTCATTGACATAGTCATCAAATATCGCATCAAAACGTAAGCTACTGAGATCATTTACTTTTATTTCAAAACTCCCTACGCGGTGAAGTACTTTAGTTTCTAAAAAAGATGCTGATTTGTTGAAAAAATACGAGATAGCTTTTTTGTCCGCCATCTGAAAAACTTTCTTGTCTGTAGCTAATAAGTTATCTACAGCCTTAATATCAAGATTTCTTTTTATAGTAGCCACATAGAGTTGATTTAAAAACTTCTCTAATGTTTGAGACCATTTCGCACCTTTTTCTAACTCAGATTTCAAAATACTTGTCAATGTATCTTGCTGTCTTGGAATCAAACCTACAGTCCAAAGCTTTGTGAAATGAGTAACTTTTCTTGCACGTATGCTTGGGTTTAAATCTTCTAAACCCGAAACAATAGTGTCATAGAAAGTTGCTGGAACATCAGTAAGTTTAAATTCTTGGTCAAGCATCTCATTTTGCTGAGAAAAAATAACCCCGTGGATTAAACTAAGAAAGAATATATATATAATCT